>WGNN01000031.1 GCA_016124515.1 bacterium | reverse complement strand
AAGTGGTGGTAGAAACAACGACGGTAGAATGACCGTGCGTCAAAAAGGTGGCGGTTCAAAGAGAAAATACAGAATCATCGATTTCAAAAGAGAAAAAGTAAATCAGCCGGCTGAAGTACTTACCATTGAGTACGATCCAAACCGTTCTGCTTTTATATCTCTTGTGCAATATGCCGATGGCGAAAAAAGGTACATCTTAGCTCCCGAAGGAATTGAAGTTGGCCAAAAAGTAGAGTCAGGCGAAAACGTAGCTCCTGAAGTGGGCAATGCGCTCAAAATGAAATTTATTCCACTAGGTTCGCAGGTTCACAATATCGAGTTGTATCCCGGTCGCGGCGGTGTAATGGTTCGCAGCGCAGGAACATCGGCCCAGTTGGTAGCCCGCGAAGGAAAATACGTGGTATTGCGTATGCCTTCAGGCGAGTCAAGAATGGTGCTTTCAGACTGCATGGCCACCGTTGGTGTAGTGTCAAACGGAAACCACAACCTGGTTGTATTGGGTAAAGCCGGTAGAAACCGATGGTTGGGCAACAGACCCCGCGTACGTGGTGTAGCTATGAACCCTGTTGATCACCCAATGGGTGGTGGTGAAGGCCGCTCATCAGGTGGACACCCACGTTCAAGAAACGGATTGTATGCCAAAGGTTTGAAAACCAGAGCACCCAAAAAACTGAGCAATCGTTTAATAATTGACCGCAAAAAGAATAAATAATGGCAAGATCGCTTAAGAAAGGCCCATACGTTCATTGGAAGTTGATGAACAAAGTAGATGTGATGTCGGCCAGTGCTAAAAAAACTGTAATAAAGACTTGGTCTCGCCGGTCAACTATATATCCCGAATTTGTTGGATTGACCTTTGCCGTGCACAACGGAAATAAATTTATCCCTGTGTATGTAACAGAAAACATGGTAGGCCACAAGCTTGGCGAATTTGCCCCTACCAGAAACTTTAGAGGTCACGCTGAAAAGAAGAAAAAGTAACCCGAAATGCAAAGCGTAGCAAAACTTAAAAATAGTCCACACCCGGCTCGAAAAATGCGTCTTTTGGCCGATTTGGTTCGTGGTAAATCAGTAAATGAAGCCCTGAGCATTTTAAAATTCCATAATAAAGTGGCCTATGCCGTGCAAATGGAAAAATTGATCAAATCAGCGGTTGCCAACTGGGAGCAAAAATTTGAAGATGCCGACTTGGAAGACGCCGGCCTGATAGTAAAAACCATCACCGTAGATGGTGGCAAAACTCTCAAAAGAATTCAACCTGCACCACAGGGAAGAGCCCACCGCGTGCGCAAAAGATCAAACCACATTACTGTAGTGGTAGCAAGCACAGGCGCGGTAGAAGTAGATGAATATGTTGATGAATCAAATGAAGCAAACGATTAGAATATGGGTCAGAAAGTAAATCCGATTTCGCTGCGACTTGGCTATATCAGAGGATGGGAATCAAACTGGTATGGTGATAAAGACTACGCAGAAAAATTATACGAAGACCAAAAAATTCGTAAATACATAGCTGCCCGTATTCCAAAAGGTGGTATTGCACGAATTGTTATTGAACGTACCCTCAAAAGAATTACCGTAACCATCCACACTTCTCGTCCGGGTATTGTGATTGGTAAAGGCGGAAACGAAGTTGACAAAGTACGCGAAGAGCTCAAAAAGCTCACCAACAAAGATGTGCAGATCAACATATTTGAGATAAAAAGACCTGAGCTCGATGCCAACTTGGTGGCTCAAAACATTGCCAATCAACTGGAAGCACGTATATCTTTTAGAAGAGCCATGAAAATGGCCATCGCCTCAACCATGCGTTTGGGCGCCGAAGGCATCAAAGTAAAATGTTCAGGTAGATTGGGTGGTGCTGAAATGGCACGTTCAGAATCATACAAAGACGGAAGAATTCCGCTTCACACTTTCAGAGCTGATATTGACTATGCATTGGCTGAAGCACAAACAGTTTACGGAAAAATTGGTGTGAAAGTATGGATATGTAAAGGTACCGTTTATGGCAAGCGCGATTTGTCTCTCAACTTCGGTATGAAGAAAGACGAGAAGAAAGAGCGCGTACCAAAACGTCAGCAAAGAAGAGGTAGAAGATCATAATAAAACTTTGGTAAGATGTTACAACCAAAAAGAGTAAAACGCAGAAAGGTACAGAAAGGCCGTATTAAAGGAATAGCCCAACGTGGCAACGAAGTATCTTTTGGTACATTCGGAATAAAGGCCCTGGAACCCGTAAGAATAACTTCACGACAAATAGAAGCTACACGTATCGCCATTAACCGATACATGAAGAGAGAAGGTAAAGTTTGGATCAGAATATTTCCGGACAAACCAATTACCAAAAAACCCGCTGAAGTACGTATGGGTAAAGGTAAGGGTAACCCAGAGTATTGGGTAGCACCCATACAACCCGGCAGAGTACTTTTTGAAGTAGATGGCGTAAGTGAAGCCGTGGCAAGAAGAGCACTTGAATTGGGTGCGCAAAAACTGCCATGTGTTACCAAGTTTGTAACCCGACCCGATTACGTTTCATAATCTCCAATAAACTTAGATCATGAAAGCAAGCCAAATAAAAGAATTAACGCAGGAAGAACTTCTCGAAAAAATTGAAGAAGAGTCTTTGGCTTACACCAAAATGCGTTTAACACAAGCCATTACCCCACTTGAAAGCACCGCTCAGTTGGTAAAAACAAGAAGGTTTATTGCAAGATTAAAAACAGAGTTAAGGGCAAGACAACTTGCCAAGTAATAACCATGACGATGGAAAGAAATAGCAGAAAAGAAGTTGTAGGCAAAGTAACCAGCAACAAAATGAATAAGTCAATCGTGGTTTCTATTGAGCGTAAAGTAAAACACCCACTCTACGGAAAATTCTTGAAGAAAACCAAAAAGTATGTGGCCCACGATGAGAATAATGAATGCAGCGAAGGCGATATTGTACAGCTGATGGAAACCCGTCCGCTGAGCAAGTCAAAGAGATGGAGACTCGTACGAATCATTGAAAAGGCAAAATAATGGTACAACAAGAAACAAGATTAAAAGTGGCCGACAACAGCGGCGCAAAAGAAGTTTTGTGCATACGTGTACTGGGAGGTACAAAAAGAAGATATGCATCTGTTGGTGACAAAATTGTTGTATCAATTAAGTCAGCCTTGCCAAACGGCGGTATGAAAAAAGGTGCCGTATCAAAAGCGGTGGTAGTTCGTACCAAAAAAGAATTCCGCAGAAAAGATGGTTCATACATCAGATTTGACGAAAACGCCTGCGTATTGCTCAACAACCAAGACGAGCCACGCGCATCAAGGATATTCGGACCTGTAGCCCGCGAATTGCGTGAGAAAAAGTTCATGAAAATTGTTTCACTTGCCCCTGAGGTGCTTTAATAACAAGGAAATGACAAAACTTCATATCAAAAAAGGCGATACCGTAAAAGTAATTTCCGGCAACGACAAAGGCACAACCGGTGAAGTACTTAGCGTATTGCCCAAAACCGGCAAAGCACTGGTAAGCGGTGTAAACATTAAAACAAAACACCGCAAACCAACCGCTACCAATCCCGAAGGTGGAATTGAGAAAGTTGAACGCCCCATACTCGCATCAAAACTGATGGTGGTAGATGGCAGTGGCAATGCAAGCCGCATAGGTCGTAAGGAAGACGAAAACGGCAAATTGCGCAGATATTCAAAAAAGACCGGACAATTTATAGATTAATAAAATGGTACCTACTTTAAAGAAATTTTACAACGAAACACTGGCAGCCCAGCTTAAAGAAGAGTTGCAGTGCGCCAACGTAATGCAAGTGCCAAAGCTTGAGAAGATTGTATTGAACCAAGGCGTTGGAGCTGCCGTGTCAGACAAAAAATTGGTTGACGTTGCAGTGAAGGAAATGAGTCTCATAGCCGGTCAAGCTGCCGTACCAACCATAGCCAAAAAATCTGTGGCCAACTTCAAATTGCGCGAAGGAATGCCAATAGGTGCCAAAGTAACCCTGAGAGGCGAAAGGATGTACGAATTCCTTGAGCGATTCATTTCAATTGCACTTCCTAGGGTACGCGATTTCAGAGGTATCAGCGACAAAGGATTTGACGGCCGTGGCAACTACACCATGGGCATCAAAGAGCAAATCATCTTTCCTGAAATAAACATCGACAAGATCAACCGCATTTCAGGTATGGACATCACATTTGTGACCACTGCTGCCAACGACAAAGAAGCATTTGCCCTGTTAAAAGGTCTTGGGCTTCCTTTCAAAACAAAAGAAAACTCATCAAATAATTAATATGGCAAGGTTAGCTGTAATAGTTCGCGACCAAAAACGTGATAAACTAAGAAAAAAATACGCCGATAAAAGAGCGGAATTGAAAGCCAACGGAGATTATGAGGCACTTGACAAATTGCCAAGAAACTCGTCGCCCGTACGATCAAAAAACAGATGCTCACTTACCGGTCGTCCAAAAGGCTACATGCGTAAATTCGGAATTTGTCGTGTGGTTTTCAGAGAAATGGCCCACAATGGAAAAATTCCAGGTGTAACTAAATCAAGTTGGTAAAAAAAAGAAGATGTCAGATTCAATAGGAGATTTCCTCACAAGAATTAGAAATGCCGTTCAGGCAAACCACCGAGTGGTTGAAGTACCGGCATCCAATATCAAAAAGAGAATTACTGAAATTCTCTACGATCAAGGATTTATTCTGAGCTACAAGTTTGTTGAAGATAAAGTGCAGGATAAAATTAAAATTGCCTTGAAATACGATCCTATGACCGGTACGCCCGCTATTAGCAGCATCCAGCGTGCCAGTACTCCGGGGTTGAGAATGTATAGCGGTTCAAACGACATCCCTCGTGTTATCAACGGCTTAGGAGTAGCTATTGTATCTACATCAAGTGGTGTTATGACCGATAAACAAGCGCGTAAACAAAATGTAGGTGGCGAAGTAATTTGCTACGTTTACTAAAAATTTGAATCATGTCAAGAATTGGATTAGCACCTATAAAGATTCCCGCAGGCGTTACTGTTGACATAGCTGCCAACAACCATGCTACGGTAAAAGGACCTAAAGGCGAGATATCTCAGCAACTACACCCTGAAATGAAAATTTCAATAGAAGATGGTGTACTTACTGTAGAACGACCAACCGAACAAAAAAGACACAAAGCACTTCACGGCCTTACCCGTGCCCTCATAAGCAATATGGTGGTAGGCGTAGCCGAAGGCTTTAAAACCCAACAGGAGTTTGTAGGTGTGGGTTACAAAGTGGCCGTAAATGGTACCAATGTGGAGATGGCCCTGGGTTATTCACACGATATCATTTTGAAATTGCCGGAAGGAATTAAAGCGACCGCTGTAACCGAAAAAGGTAAAGCACCCCTGCTTACAATGGAAAGCTGCGATAAGCAATTGCTGGGTCAGGTAGCTGCCAAAGTAAGGTCATTGAGAAAACCTGAACCTTATAAAGGTAAAGGTATCAAGTTCCTAGGAGAAGAATTGAGAAGAAAAGCTGGTAAATCAGCTTCTAAAAAGTAGGATTTTAATATGAGTACCATAGCCAGAAAAAAACTTGAGCGCAGAGCCCGTATCAAGAAATCAATAAGAAGCAAAATTTCAGGTACTGCGCAAAGGCCTCGTCTTAGCGTATTCAGAAGCAATAAAGAAATTTATGTGCAACTGATAGATGATGTGAACAGCAATACCCTTATGGCTTCTTCATCAATGGATAGTGCCGCCAAAGAAGGTGCCAAAACAAAAATTGAAGTAGCTGCCAACGTAGGTAAACTCATTGCCGCCAAGGCAAAAGAAGCCAACATAGCTACTGTTGTTTTTGATAGAAACGGTTACTTGTACCACGGCAGGGTAAAAGCCCTTGCTGATGCAGCCAGAGAAAACGGCCTAAACTTTTAATAAGCAGAGATGAGCAACAATATAAAAAGAATCAAATCAAGCGAAATTGAACTTACCGAAAATGTGGTAGGCATACAAAGAGTAGCTAAAGTAACCAAAGGGGGTAGAACCTTCAGTTTTTCTGCTATTGTAGTTGTAGGCAACGGCAACGGCATTGTTGGTTATGGTCTTGGCAAGGCTCGCGAAGTAACAGAAGCTATAGCCAAAGGCGTAAACGATGCAAAAAAATCGCTGGTGCAAGTGCCTATTAACAAAGGAACTGTGCCACACGAGCAACAAGCATCTTACGGTGGTGCAAAGGTTTTGATTAAACCAGCTGCTCCGGGTACCGGTGTTATTGCAGGTGGTGCCATGCGTGCCGTGCTCGAAGAAGCCGGTATCAAAGACGTATTGGCAAAATCAAAAGGCTCGTCAAACCCGCACAACGTGGTAAAAGCTACTATAAAAGCCCTGTTGGAAATGCGCGATGCATACACCGTGGCCAAAACCCGTGGAATTGAATTAGATAAACTTTATAACGGATAACCAAAATGGGAAAGTTGAAAATTACACAAATTAAAAGTACCATTGGCCGTACTGCTCGCCAGAGAAAGAACCTTGAAGCTCTGGGTTTGAGAAAGATTAACCACACGGTAGAACAGGAAAACAACCCTGTAATATTGGGCATGATTGATCAGGTGAAACATTTAGTAAAAGTAGAAGAAGCATAGCATCATGAAGTTAAATTCATTAAAACCGGCTTCAGGATCGGTTAGAGGAAACAAAAGAGTGGGTCGTGGCGAAGGTTCTGGCGCTGCCGGTACCGCTGGCCGTGGCCACAAAGGTGCGCAATCTCGCTCTGGCTACAGCCGCAAAAGAGGTTTTGAAGGTGGACAAATGCCCCTGCAAAGAAGGGTGCCTAAGTACGGATTCAAAACCCTCAACAAAACCACTTACATCCCTGTAAACCTTGATATGTTGGAAGCCTTGGTGACAAAGCACGGCGTGTCTGAAGTAAATTTCGACACTTTTACCGCGCACGGTTTGGCCTCTAAAAACGACAAAGTAAAAATACTCGGACGCGGAGAGTTGACTTCCAAAATCAATATTGCAGCCCACGCTTTCTCAAAATCAGCAATTGCTGCTATTGAGGCGCAAGGTGGTACTGTAACAAATCTGTAAGAATAAATGAAGCGTTTCTATAATACCTTAAAGCATATTTGGAGTATTGAAGACCTCAGAAAAAAAATTCTGGTCACTCTAGGTTTTATTGCTGTTTATCGATTTGGATCATACGTGGTATTGCCGGGTATCGATACAGATGGTCTTCAAAATTATACCGATCAGGCTCAGAAAGGCTTGCAAGGGCTCATCAATATTTTTGCTGGTGGAGCCTTCGCTCGTGCTTCCATATTTGCTCTGGGTATTATGCCTTACATCTCAGCTTCTATTGTTATACAATTACTGGGCATTGCCGTTCCTTACTTCCAAAAACTTCAAAAAGACGGCGAGTCAGGAAGGAACAAGCAAAACCAAATCACACGAATACTCACTATTGCCATCACTTTCGTACAGGCAATCAGTTATTTAATCAACCTCAAGCAGCAGTCGCCCGAGGCAATCGTTTCAACTGATATGATGTCGCAAACACTCTTCATGTCGGTAAACGTATTGCTGCTAACCACAGGTACTTTGTTTGTAATGTGGTTGGGCGAAAAAATAACCGACCGCGGCATTGGCAATGGTATTTCACTCATCATCATGATTGGTATCATAGCGCGTTTGCCCAAGTCAATTATACAGGAAGTAGCCAACCGAATGAGTGTGGAAGGAGCAGGTCTTATAGTACTTCTGTTAGAAGTGGTATTGCTGCTGTTCGTTATACTACTTACCGTAATGCTGGTGCAAGGTGTGAGAAGAATTCCGGTTCAATATGCGCGTCAGGAAATTGGCAACAAACCCATTGGTGGCAAAAGAGATTACTTACCACTAAAGGTGAATGCATCAGGTGTAATGCCTATCATATTTGCCCAGGCGCTTATGTTTTTGCCCGCAGCTTTTGCAGGTTTGTTTGAAAACAGCGATTGGATGACTGCAATCTCAGTGGCATTTAGCGACTACACAGGTTGGGCTTACAACCTCACATTCGCCGCTATGATCATTGCCTTCACTTATTTCTACACCGCTGTTACCATCAACCCAACACAAATTGCTGATGACTTGAAGAGAGGCGGAGGTTTTGTGCCCGGCGTTAAACCTGGAAAAGACACAGCCGATTTCATTGATGAAGTAATGAGTAGAATCACATTCCCCGGCTCATTGTTCTTGGCCGCAGTTGCAGTTTTCCCTGCAGTAGCCATGCTTTTCAATGTTGATGCGAGCTTTGCCTATTTCTTTGGTGGAACCTCACTACTCATTATGGTGGGTGTAATACTTGATACCTTGCAACAAATTGAAAGTCATTTATTAATGAAACGCTACGACGGTCTGTTGAAGTCAGGTAGATTAAAAGGAAGAACTTCAGTAGGAGGTGTTGCGTGATGACTTTTTTGTACTACTTTTGCACACCCAAAAAAACAAGTCACTAAATGGCAAAGCAAGCTACAATAGAGCAAGACGGTAAAGTTGTTGAAGCACTGCCAAATGCAATGTTTAGGGTTGAACTGGAAAATGGTCATGAAATATTGGCCCATATTTCGGGCAAAATGAGAATGTATTATATAAGAATACTACCCGGCGATAAAGTAAAGGTTGAAATGTCGCCTTACGATTTAACAAAAGGACGGATAACCTATAGATATAAGTAAAATGAAAGTACGCACTTCAGTTAAAAAACGCAGCGCTGACTGCAAAGTGGTTCGCCGCAAGGGCAGAGTGTATGTGATTAACAAGAAAAATCCACGATTTAAACAAAGACAACACTAGAATGGCACGTATTACAGGAGTTGACTTACCAAAAAACAAACGCGGAGTAATAGGCTTGACCTATATATTCGGTATTGGTAATTCTACAGCAAAGAAGATTTTGGATCAGGCCAATGTGGACTACGATATCAAAGTTCAGGACTGGGACGATGATCAACTAACCGCAATTCGTCAGGTTATCAACGAAAACTACAAAGTTGAAGGAGATTTACGATCTGAAGTGCAGGTAAACATAAAGCGTTTAATGGATATTGGTTGTTACCGCGGACTACGTCACCGAAAAGGTTTGCCTTTGAGAGGTCAACGTACCAAAACCAACTCGCGTACCCGTAAAGGAAAAAGAAAGACTGTAGCTAACAAGAAAAAAGCTACTAAATAGGATAATATGGCTAAACAATCATCAAAAACTACAACAAGAAAGAGAAAAGTTGTTGTTGATCCAATTGGTAAAATATTTATCAAAGCCACTTTCAACAATATCATCATTTCTATCACCAACTCTAATGGTGATGTTATATCATGGTCATCTGCCGGCAAAATGGGATTTAGAGGTTCTAAAAAGAACACGCCATACGCAGCGCAGGTAGCCGTTACAGATTGCTCTAAAATTGCCTACGATTTGGGCATGCGCAAAGCAGATGTGTATGTAAAAGGACCTGGTGCCGGTAGAGATTCTGCAATCAGAACCTTCCACAACTCAGGTATTGAAATTCAAACCATTTATGATGTTACCCCGGTACCACACAATGGTTGTCGTCCACCCAAAAGAAGAAGAGTTTAATTACTAAAGTATAGTAAATGGCTAGATACAGAGGTCCAAAAACCAAAATTGCCAGAAAATTTAAAGATCCAATTTTCGGCCCTGATAAAACACTCGACCGCAAACCATATCCTCCCGGACAACACGGCCCCAACAAAAGACGTGGTAAAAAGTCGGAGTATGCTATTCAGCTGTCAGAAAAGCAAAAGGCAAAATATACTTACGGTATTCTTGAGCGTCAGTTTAGAAATATCTTCTCTAAAGCAGCCAGCAAGAAAGGTATTACAGGTGAAAACCTGTTAATGTTGCTTGAAGCAAGATTGGACAACACCGTGTTCCGTCTTGGTATTGCACCAACTCGTCGTGCTGCAAGACAATTCGTATTGCACAAGCACATTACCGTAAATGGCGATATCGTAAACATTCCATCATATACACTTCGCCCCGGCGATGTGGTAGCCGTTCGCGAAGAGTCAAGAACCTTATCTGCGGTAACCGAATCACTCGGTCGCAGCAACAAGCGTTTTCCTTGGTTGGAGTGGGAAGCATCAAGCCTTAGCGGAAAGTTTGTAAGCTACCCGCAGCGAGATGATATTCCTGAAAATATCAAGGAACAACTCATTGTTGAACTTTACTCTAAATAATCCATAACACCTAATAATTAATTATGAGTACAATCACATTTCATAAGCCCGAAAGGGTAGTAATGCAGAAGGCCTCAGATTTTGATGGTACTTTTGAGTTTGCCCCCCTGGAGAAAGGTTATGGAGTTACGATTGGCAACAGCCTTCGTAGAGTACTTCTTTCATCACTTGAAGGATATGCCATTACCACTATGAGAATACACGGTGTACCTCATGAATTCTCTACCATTAGTGGTGTTTATGAAGACGTTACTGAAGTGGTACTCAACCTTAAACAAGTTAGGTTTAAGCCACTTGGCGACGAAGAAGAAGAGAAAATTTTTATCTCAATAAACGGACAGGAAACTTTTTCTGCCGGTGATATAGGCAAAGCGTCAAGCGCATTTCAGGTACTCAATCCTGAACATGTTATTTGCAACATGGAGCCCAGCGTAAAACTGGAAGTGGAAATAACTGTAAGCAAAGGCCGTGGATATGTGCCTGCCGAAGAAAACAAACCCAAAGACGCCCCTGTAGGACTCATTCCAATTGATGCCATTTATTCGCCCATTAAAGTAGTAAAATATACGGTTGAAAATACCCGTGTAGGTCAGGCTACCGACTACGAAAAATTGGTGATTGATCTGGAAACAGATGGCTCGGTTCACCCCGAAGAAGCACTTAAGCGCGCAGCTAAAATCATGATCCAACACATGATGCTGTTCTCTGACGAAAACATTACACTCGACAGTGAAATGAAGAAAGAAGACAGCCAAGTGGACGAGAAATACCTGCACATGCGCAAGTTGCTCAAAACCCCACTTACCGACCTCGACCTTTCAGTACGTGCCTTCAACTGCTTGAGAGCTGCCGAAATTAAAACCCTTGGCGACTTGGTGCAGTATGACATTGCCGATCTTCTGAAATTCAGAAACTTCGGTAAGAAATCATTGGCTGAGTTGGAGGAGCTCGTAAGAGAAAAGAGCTTGACTTTTGGAATGGATACTTTGAAGTACAGATTAGACGAAGATTAGAAAATGAGACACGGTAAGAAAGTAAATCACCTAGGCAGAAAAGCGGGTCACAGAAAGGCAATGTTGCGCAACATGGCTAGCTCGCTCATACTGCACAAAAGAATTAAAACCACAGTTCAAAAGGCCAAAGCCCTGCAACAGTATGTGGAGCCTGTAATAACCAAAACCAAAGGAAACGAGGTAAAGGAAGATAAAATGAACGCCAGTAGAACGGCCTTCAGATACCTGCAGGACAAAACCGCTGTTAAAGAGCTTTTTGAAACTGTAGCTGATAAAGTAGCTGAAAGAAATGGCGGTTACACCCGAATTATCAAGTTAGGTACCCGATTGGGCGACAACGCTGAAATGGCCATCATTGAGTTGGTTGACTTCAACGAAATGTACACCCAAAGCAAAGGAGCAGCTACCGGCTCTAAACGCAAAAGGAGAAGAAGAGGTGGAAGCAGCTCAGCCAATACTGAAGCCGAAACCGTTGAAACTCCAACAGCTGTGGTTGAAGAAACTACAGAAACTGAAGCTCAGGAATCAGCTGATAATCAAGAAGAAGAAAAGAAAGAAGATTAATCTTGATATTTCTCTAAAGGTTTAAAAAGGGATGAAACTACTTTTGTTTCATCCCTTTTTTTTAAGTATTGTATATGAAGTATTTTGAAAAAGTGCCCGCACGTGTATTGCTGCAGGACGGAACAGTTTACGACGGTTGGTCGGCAGGCAAAATAGGGACTACCACAGGCGAGATTTGCTTTAATACGGGTATGACAGGCTATCAGGAGGTATTTACCGATCCATCGTACTACGGCCAAATCATTACCATGACCAATGTGCATATTGGCAATTATGGTATTAAAAAAGATGAGTCGGAGTCAAAGAAGGTGCAAATCCGCGGACTCATCACCCGCAACTATACCAACCTCTTTTCGCGTCATCAAGCCGATGCCGAAATTCAACAATACTTACTTGATGAAAATATTGTAGCCATTACAGGCGTAGATACCCGCGCTTTGGTACGACATGTTCGCGATAAAGGTGCTATGAACTGTATTTTGTCAACTGAAAATATTGATATCGACTTCTTAAAAGAGGAGTTGGCAAAAGTGCCTTCCATGACTGGGCTTGAACTTTCAACTGAAGTTAGCACCGATGAAGTGTATTACCAGGGCGATGAAAATGCGGCCATAAGAGTAGCTGTTCTTGATCTGGGTGTGAAAAACAGCATACTTCGCAATTTTGCCGATAGGGATGTTTTTGTAAAGGTTTTCCCCGCACATACGCCATTCACCGAAATTGCCGATTGGCAGCCACACGGATACTTTGCTTCAAATGGCCCCGGCGATCCCGGCGCTATGGATTACGCTGTTGAAACAGTAAGCCAAATGCTCAACTCAGGCAAGCCGTTTTTTGGTATCTGCCTCGGTCATCAGATTTTTGCAAGGTCACAAGGCGTTTCAACCTACAAAATGCACAACGGCCACCGCGGAATCAACCATCCGGTTATCAATCTTGAAACCGGTAAATGTGAAGTTACTTCGCAAAACCACGGTTTTTCTATCAGCGAAAGCGATGTGAAAGCCAATGCCAATTTGGAAATAACGCACATGAACCTGAATGACGACACCATTGAAGGAATCAGACATAAAACACTTCCCGCTTTTAGTGTTCAATACCATCCCGAGGCGGCTCCCGGACCAAATGATGCCAAGTATTTGTTCGATAATTTCATCAATCTTATAAAAGCAAATTAAATGTCAGCAATAACCAATATTACCGCTCGCGAAGTTCTTGACTCAAGAGGCAATCCTACTGTTGAGGTAGAAGTGCAAACCGAATATGCCATTGGCTCGGCTATTGTGCCAAGTGGCGCATCTACGGGTCAATACGAAGCTGTTGAGTTGCGCGATGGTGATAAAAGCCGCTATGGCGGAAAAGGCGTACTTCAGGCGGTTGAAAATGTAAATACCGTGCTTGCAGATGTGCTTATTGACGAAGATGTATTTGCCCAAGCGGCTCTCGACAATGCCATGGTTCAGGCTGATGGAACTGACAACAAAGGAAAACTGGGTGCCAATGCCATTTTGGGTGCTTCTTTGGCAATTGCCCGTGCGGCGGCAAACGAACTTAATCTGCCACTATACCAATATATTGGCGGTGTATCGGCCCGCACATTGCCTGTGCCCATGATGAATATTCTAAACGGTGGGCAACATGCTGACAACAAAATCGATTTTCAGGAATTTATGGTAATGCCTGTTGGTGCGCCTACTTTTAGCGAAGCGCTTCGATACGGAACCGAAATATTCCACCAACTGAAAAAGGAATTAAAATCAAAAGGCTATTCAACCAATGTGGGCGATGAAGGTGGTTTTGCACCCAACATTGCTTCAAATGAAGAAGCTATAGAAATTGTATTGAAAGCCATTGAAAATGCGGGGTATCGTCCGGGCGAAGACATTTTCATTGCCATGGATGCTGCGGCAACCGAAATGGTGGTTGACAATGGATATAAATTCTACAAGTCATCAGGCAAGGTTATTTCGTCTGACGAGCTTTGCGACTACTGGGCAAGCTGGGTGAAAAAATACCCGATTATATCTATTGAAGATCCATTGGGCGAGGATGATTGGAGTGGCTTTGCCAAGCTTACCGCAAACCTTGGCGCCAAAACCCAAATAGTGGGCGACGACTTGTTTGTGACCAATGAAAAAAGATTGGCAACAGGTATAGAACAAAAAGCTGCCAACTCAATATTGGTAAAACTCAATCAGATAGGTACCCTTACCGAAACTATCAACACCGTGCAGTTGGCTGCCCGCAATGGCATGACCACCATCATAAGCCACCGCTCAGGTGAGTCAGAAGATACTACCATAGCCGATTTGAGTGTAGCACTAAATGCCGGACAAATAAAAACAGGAAGTGCATCGCGCACCGACAGAATAGCCAAATACAACCAATTGTTGAGAATTGAACAACAATTGGGCAATGCGGCTGCTTACTTTGGTTCTATGATGCCTTTTGGAAAATAGCGACAAATGAAAAACCTTCTTCAAGTAGCCAAAAACAAATACTTTCTAGTAGCGGCATTTTTCCTTATTTGGATAGGCTTTTTCGATCAAAACGATTGGCTGAGCAGGCGATCAATAGATAAGGAAATAGATAAATTGGAAGAAGACAAGGCATTTTTCAGTGCTGAAGTAGAGCGCCTTAAGAAGGAAGAAAAAACACTGCGCGAAAGCGATGCAGAATTGGAAAAATATGCACGCGAGCAGTTTTATATGAAAAAAGAAGGTGAAGACCTGTTTGTTATTGTTGAAGAATAATAGCCTGGCCGAGTAGGCTTTTGAGTTTCTCAATTTTTACCGCACACTCGGCCAGTTCATCTTCAGGCTTGGAATCTATGGTAATGGCAGAACCCACAGCTATGTTTATTTGCTTGGTAGCGGCATTGTACAAAACGCTGCGAATGACTACATTAAAGTCAAAATCGCCGTTTTCTGTTACATAACCTATTGCCCCTGAGTATATACCACGCTTAAAGTTTTCAAACTTTTCAATAAGCTGCATGGCACTCAATTTTGGTGCACCGGTCATTGAACCCATTGGAAACATATGTAAAATGGCTTTGTACAAACTGAAATCCGAGGCGACTTCGGCGCTCACTGTGCTTATCATTTGGTGAACGGCGGGGTAGGTGTAAATGCCAAAAAGCTCATCAACCTGCACACTTCCCGGCTTGGCAAAGCGGTTGAAATCATTGCGTACCAAATCCACAATCATCAAATTTTCGGCCCTGTCTTTGGTTGATTGGTAAAGCGACTCACGCTCCACCTTGTAGCGCCCCTTATTGGCAAGCGTACCTTTTATGGGTTGCGAGTAGAGCTTATTTCCTTGTTTGCACAGAAAACGTTCCATGCTTCCACACACTATATATTGGTCATTGTGTCTTATAAATGCAGAAAAAGGAGAAGGGGCAGATTTGCAAATAATGGTGAAGTACGCAAATGGATCTATTTGAGCTTGGGCATTATAATTTCGGCAGTAGTTGAGTTCATACACGTTGCCTTCTACAATTTCATCCTGAATGCGCCTCACATTTTCAAGGTAATCACCGTCGGTTACGTCGCTTTCAAAACTTAGCGAAGCTGTTGGGGTATGTGTTTCGGGCGCTGTGTGTGTGTTGAGTCCATCAATAAATGCATCTATCAAATCTGTATCAGCACATATTAGGTTGGCAGCACTATTATTATCTATTGCCAAAAACAAGTCGGGCTTAGCAAACCGTAGATTTGGAATACCAAAATAGTCAACGTTGCAGGAGCTAAGGTTTTCGATGTCGTTTTTTAGGTCGTATGAAAACAAGCCAAACGCGTTGTTTCCATCCAAAAACGCATCGAGCTTTTCAAGCTCAGTACACTCCACACTGTGGGTACTTACTCCAAGTAGCAGTTTATAGTTTTTGGGTTGCGGAAACTCTGTTGCTTCGCCGCCGGTGTAGAGCAGGTAAAAGTGTTTAAATCCACTGGTTTTTAGCCAGCTTATAAGGTTTGTTGCCAGTTGTTCTATGCAAATATCTGAACAGTTGGCAAGGTACTTTCCATTACCTGAGGATGTAAATTTTACCGTAGGAATCTTTGAATGCATTGTCTTTTGAGGTGGCTCTGTGTTCCACCTGTTTGCCGTTGATTACCGTTTTTACGCGGTACAAATAAACACCATTGGCCAATCTGTTGCCAAACATATCGGTGCCATTCCAGGCAAAAGTTGATACATTCTGACCTATTTTTAAATGACCCAATTCGCCTTTGGTTATTTCGCGCACCAATTTGCCTGATACCGTAAAAATTTGAATGACAATATCATCGGGAATTTGACTACCGGTAAGTGTGAAAACGAATTTCATTTCGGTTGAAAACGGATTGGGATAAGGATAAAAATTGGTGATGGTAGAAGCGCCAACCACTTCAAAATTTACCGTATAGGCTGTTTTTCCGGAAGTATTGCCCGAGGCATCGCTCAATTGCACAGAAAGACTGTACTTGCCATCGGCCAAACGCGCCGGATTGAATCGAATTTTGGCAGTTCGGTTTTTTACAGTGGCAGGATAAAAGGTAAAACCATCGGTGGTACTTTCTATTTTCTGATTTGTTCCGGTATTGTTATTCAGAAGATAAATTTCGAAATATTCAGGCTTGTCAATCAGAAAATAGTTGTTATTGTCTTTTCCTGAGATGACAATTTCGGGCTCAGGCGAAACAATATCGCCGTCAAGTATGCGCGCCCCATCAAAAGTTACTTCCATCAAAGGGAGTTCAAAGTCCCCTTCCACATAAAAGTCGTGCTGGAAATTGTTATTGAACGAATACAATTCAGGAACCTTGAAATTTGGGTTGGTTTTTACAATGAGCTTATTGGCATTCAGCAGGTTGTTGCTGTTAAAGGTTTTGCGCAAAATGGTGCTTTCGCCTGGCCCCAGTGGTTTAATGGTATCCGTTTCAAAAAACTTCGATTCGCGGTTGTTGTTTTGGATTTCGTAGGTTACCACAACATTTTCGAGCGATAATTTAGAGACATTTTGATAGCCAATTTCAAAATTGAGGAGTTCGCCTTGCTGCACAGAATCTCGGTCAAATTTATAGGCCAATTGTGTATTTATCAAACCTTCGGGCAGGTAGTCATAGCTCACCACCCAGGTTTGTGGTTTGGCGGGTATAAAATCGTTGGTGTTTTTGGTGCGCAGTTCCAGTTGTAGATACGGGTATTTTTCAGCGTCAATAAAACTCAAATCAAGGTTTTGTGCTTTGAAGTTGTCAACCAAAACCAATTTATTTCCTTCGCGGTCTATTCCCAACAGGTTGTAGTAGTTGTTTACACCCGCATTGTTTGACTTAAAGTCTTTGCTGGCAATTTGCAGTAGTCGCCATTTTTTTGATGGTCCAATTACTGATGATGCGTAAACACCATCTGATTTAATAACAGTAAACGATACAGACGACTGCAAAAGCGAGTCCTGTTGAGTGGTGTATTGTTCGTCTTCGGCTTCGCCGGGTGCATAACCTTTTGTACCAGCCAACAGCCAGACTCCATTATTTTTCACCTTTCTTATTTGCGAGCTACCCAGCGATTCAATTGCTTTGTAAAAACGCTCGGGCATATCGGCAATACGGTGATAGTAGCCGGAGTACATGAGTACGTGATAGCCTTTTGGTACTTGGTTTACGTAAGAAATAAAGCTATCGAGAATAACTGGGTCAATTTCAGTTTCGGTCTTCATCCAATCAAATCTGGTTTCACCATTTTTGTTTTGGTAAACACCAAAATCCTTTATCCAAGGGTCAAAAAGGTCATTTTCGTTTATATTGGGGTTAAAGGCATACACTACCATACCATTCAAACTATTATTTCCATCAATCAACCCGTATTGGTTATTTCTTAAGAGCTTTTCATCTACCCATGTAATTCTAGTACCAAAGTCATAATGTTGGCCGGGAGGATAATCTCTCCCGTGGTTTTGTATAATAAACTGTCCTGGAGCCGTGAACCTATAAAAGCGAAATGAGCGGATGCTGGTATCTGAGTAAATATTGGTGAGGTGGCTGTTTTTCAGTTGCTTAAAATCAAGTTGCGCCCAGCCATCAAGCGAATTGCTGATATAGCTGAACGACTTGGAAGTCCAAGGACTGTAGCTGCCGTTTTTCAATTTGATTCTTACCCGCCAATAATAATCCTGTGAGTCTTTTGCAAGCAGGTTCACTTTCCAGCTTCCAACCAAGTTGCTACGCACATTGCCGCTTTGTTTGCGCCAAGGGCTTTTAAAATTGGGGGTCGTATCAAGTTCAAACTGAAAGTCGTTGTTTTTAGCGTTTAAATCAAGGCTTTGGGCAACCAGTTCCACATCGCTGCTGCTCACAATGCCATAGTCAGGTGGATACAAACCTGCCGAGCCATTTGAAACAAGGATAAAGGTATAAGTAGCGCTGTTATTGTTTTCTCTTATTTCCTGCACGATATTGTCAGGATCAAGGTTCACTTCAACTTTATATTCGCCAAAAAGCCTGCTTTTATTTCTGAAATTAAAGGTAAAGGTATCGCTGTTGTACACCTTAAACAGGCGCAGCGTATCGCTCGTCACGCTTCCGTTGGGATAAGTGAGCTTGTAGGTTGTTATCAGGCTGTCTGCTATGGCCAGACCATTATTCCTTATTATCAAGTTAAAATCAAACGAATCGGTTTGTGCTGTTACGTTATCTGGCGTTATAAAAATGTTGCTATTGGTAATTTCATAATCCGGTTTGTCCGGTGAGTAAAGCACAATACTGGGGTCGCCTTGCAGTTGAGTATTCCAACACTGCGACTCGTTGTAGGCGTTGCCTTCGAGTATATAGTGTTCAATGGTAGAGCGTTGCAACTCGCCGATTGACTTTCCGTATTCAGTACCCGCCATCTCGCGGTAAAACTCCATGGTATATTCAAACACCATTGATTCAAATGAAAAGGCCGAGTTGGCCACCCATGCTACTGCTCCAGTTTTTGCCGTAATGAAATCTTCGCCCAGCGAGTTCACATCCTCATAGCAGCCACCCAACACGCATCCACCAAACATCATTACCATGGGGGTGTTGGCGTTATTGTACCTCACAGGCGTGGCTAAATCGACCTCAGTTACATTGGCGCCTGCATGGCCAAAATAAGAGAATAAACCTATGCCTTGATTTGCTCTTGCTATGATTTCATCGGTCAAATTCACATCAATTTCAAGGCCGGTTTCCTTACCAAAATAATACACATTGGCCCCTGGTTTCGGACCTTCAATAAGGCGGCCAAATTGAGCCATGTAGTTTCTGAATCTGATAAGCTCAGTGCCTGATTTGCCACCGCTTACATGCAATACGTCCTTACGCCATTTGTTGTCGGTAAGGGCATTATAAGCTTTTAATTTGTCAAGGTAGTTTGCAATTTCAATATTTTGGGTTGCCGACAGCCGCCCTATGGCAAATGGCGATGTGAATTGAGTGGGGGTAAGATATCTTCCGTAATACCAATCTGAACATGGTGAGCCAATAGAAGGTACCAAATCTTTTGAATAATCAATTACGCCGTCAGGGGTACGGAGATAGCTTAAGTTTACAGCCTTGCCTATAAACATTACGTTCTGCGGTTTTTTCCCATCAACAATGAGTGAGCGAAGGAAATTTTTTATGGCCACTGGATGGTGGTAGCCATAAAGATAATTTCTAAACAAATCATCTATATAAACCACAGTTGTGGTAAAACTGCCTCCGGGTGCACTCTGCTTGTAGTTGGCGTAGGCATCTACACTTGTTTTAAATCTTTTGTGTGAAATAATAAGAAAATTGGTGCCCACCTGATAATTGATTTTCTTGAATTTGGTGCGCACTGGTTTCACCGACATTATTTCAGATTCGTTGTAAACAACAATTTGAGAGCCTTTTGATGAGGCAGGAAGTCTGCAATTAAGTCTGCTCCCATTTTGCAAATAGTCAAGGAACAATTCATTGGTAAGGTCGTAAATATGTGGACTGATACGCCTCGTAAATTTTTAGCATCTCCAGAGCATCTTCCAGGGTCCCCAGCGTAGGGGGTTCGTTGTTTAATAAAGCCTCGGTGAAATGTATGATTTCTGGAGCGTAACCAAGCAGGAAAAGTCCTTTGTTGTAGAGGCAACCGAGGGAAAACTCGGGCTCCCATTGTAAAGTCGCATCTTCTTGCTCAAACTGTGAGTAGTAATTGCCCACTCGGCCATAGGGCCCCATGTGTTTGCCGGCTTTTCGATAATAAGTAATACGCAGATTATTCTCGATGATCAGACTTGCGCCCTGGCCGATGACTTCGGTGCGCTCAAAATGCGATGCCGGCCCCTGTCCGGCGGATAGCAATAAGCTGCCTATCGCGCCTGAGGTAAACTTGAGTGAAACGATTGCAGAACCTTTCGTGTCATGGCGATTAACGTGAATGGATTTTAGATTTCCACCGAGTAGCTTCAGCAAGGAATGCGGGTGCACAATATGGTCGAGAAAACGGACCATCTTCTCGGTGCTTCCGCGATTTTCTTCACTGGGGAGATTCTCGGGATAGCGCGCCGTGATGCAGGTGGTTTGACCACACTCAGGGGATTCGATGATCGCTTTGGCCTTTTGACTAACGGGGAAAAACATTTTTTTCAGCCCAACCCCAATATACTTTCCTGTCTCCTT
>WGNN01000146.1 GCA_016124515.1 bacterium | reverse complement strand
CTTTGTTTGAGTATATTGAGGCATGGTATAACAAAAAGAGAATACATGCCTACTTAGACTATAAAACACCAGAAGAATTTGAACAACAATTTAATTTAAAACGCGCTTAATATTTTGTCCAGTTTTTTGTAGCAAATCCAAATTACTGCGGGGTTTATCTCTTACCATCCTCATATTCCTGATCCCAGCTGAATTTGATGTTAAACTTATCTCCGGGCTTAAGTTCATAAAGTAGCTTATTCCATTTGTTATGCCCACCTTCTGTCATGATCGAGTTCAGGTTGATAACAGCTTTTGCGTATTCATAACCAAACCTTACAGACAAGTTTATTTTTTCATTGTTCAGATCGTAATAGTACGATGTAAACATTGCGTGTCCTTGTGAGGCCCAAGATTCAATATAGGCTGATTTCCACTTGTCAGAAGGTAAGCTTTCTTTCAACTTGCTTCCTAGCATATTGTATATTTCGCTGACGGTCATTAATTACTAGATTTTTAGTTCAAGAATGTTTCAAAAAACTGTTGCGCGTCAATAAAGTAGTCCGCTGCAAAAAGCAAATAGCATCTTTGAGCTTCCTTCAAATATAGCTATCATTTTAAAGCCATTCTGCTGAAATATTTTTCAGTTGTACCATTAGCTTTTGCTCATTCCAATCTTTGGGTTGTTTCTCCTTCACATCAAACGGGAAGCCTTTACTAATCCAGTTTTGTCGATATACAATTACTGAACTTTTCAAGTCATCATCAAAACCATGTTCGGCACCGCAACATGGGCATATTTCCCGGGATGGATACATTTTACCATCAATTTCAGTCCAAGGAAAATTGTCTTCATAAGGAAAGCCGCAAATTCTACAAAATGCTTCTTTCATAATAGCTGCAATTTATGGAGTTGAATCGCTGTTTCCCCTATGCACATTTCACGTTTCTTATGCAGAATCCATGACAATGTCTGGACTCCATTTTATTCAGGTGATGTATTGATACACTAACCGATCTTTAAAATCTCAAATGATGTTGCCTAGGAATGGCTTACGATTCATTATAAATCACGGCAATTTTTCCAAGAACTCCGTTGACAAAAACCAAGTTAATACCATTATTGGTAATGAATACCTTTTGATGTTCATCGGTCATCAATTTATCTACCTGCCAAAATATATCGTTCTTTTGAAGTATTTGCTGAATGGAAGCAATCGTTCTGTCAGTTGGCTTAGGAATATGCATACAAACCTTTTCAGGCAAACGACAGCCAATTTCGTCAAGCGTAAGTGTCACTACGGTGAGAAGGTTGTTTCTAAACCTCAACTCCAAGTCACCGTAAACAAGCATGGTTGGATATGATTTGTAAGCAGGTGTGAATATATCAGGTTCCCCCAGCGCGGTGATGGTTGCATCTGGATCTTTTGACGTATCAATGCCCTTAATATCTCCAGTAGTAATTAAATGTTCAAAATCCATCATTCCATTGCTTTTAAAGCATTTAATAAAAATTTAAACTCCAAAGCTTTAGCATTTCCCGATTCTTGAGCCATTTCCATCCCCTTTTGAGCATGTTTTGAAAGCCAGCTCCGGAATTCTGACGATCCAAGTGATTGAGTTCCTTCCTTCACTGCCTTTTGATATGCACCTTGATTCTTTTTGGCCATAGCTGGATGAACAGGTTTAAATGTAATACCTCCTTGATGATCTGGGACAGCTCTTAACTCAATTTTACCAACGTTAAAATGAACACCCTTATCCATCATATCAGTTTTTACAACTTTCTGAGAGCGCATCATATCCCTAATGCTTTCCGAAGCTCCGCCTTGAGCTTTCTTCTTAATCTTAACCAACTTACTAGGGTCAATTCCAGAATTTAACTGACCAAAGGCTGACTTGTCAATTGAAATATCAAAGTCGGCAATGGTTTTTCTAACATAAGTCGTTAGCGCATCGCCTCCTTCCTTTGCTGCTTTCAAAAAGCCTTTAGTTCCTGTAGCAGCTGTAGAACCGCCGGCGGTGGCGACAGCAATTAATACTTCAAACAGAATTTTACCGTGAGCGTACCCTGCTTCAGTTGTAGAATTGCCAAAGGTTAGGTCGTCCCAGTATTCGCCCAGCATTTCTTTACCCAATTCATAAAGTTGAGCTCTTCCTTCTTCGGTTGACAATACATCATATAGTGCCTGCACTGTTTCCTGTAGATCATCACGGTATTTTTCACCTTCGTCTGTATAGAATGAAAAGGTAAAGGGGTTAAGATATGCCGCTGCTTCACCCATTCCAGCAGCCGATTGAATGGTTTCCAAAATACCATCGCCTATCCCAGCGAATAAACCAAGGCCATAACCGCTAGCAGAATTATCATCTAAATCTAGGTAGGATTTAAAATTGAAATCCATGAAGTCATCAAAAAAGGATGGATCTTCTACTGGGTCCCCAGGCCCCATTCCATTTACATCTATAAAAACAATGGGTCGATTACCCGCATATACAAAACTTGACCACATCGGGTAATTATCCTTTAATGGATCTACACTCACAAACCTTCCCAGCCAGGCAGCATAGTACCGTGCACCATAATAATACATGCCACTCTCGTCATCGTGTTCTTTGCCGACGTATCTGTAACGTTTCTGAGACACTTCCGTTGCCGTTCTACCTAAGCGGTACGAACTGGTTCCAAATTAATGAAACTTTTAATAAGTGATTATGAAAGCTCAAAGGATTGAAAAATCTCTATATTATGGCGTTATGAAGTTGTCATTACATTCACAATCTTCAATGTCAAGTACTTTCATTTCCGATTGAGAAAACTGGAATTTTTTACAGCCTGAAGGAAACTTAACGATAAGTTCTGAAGTCGGTTTTCGTTTCCAAAAAGCTGCTGAAATATTGAATCCGATACCACTCTCAAAATACTCATACAGGTCGTAGGTTTCTTGTTGTTTTCCATTCTTAGCGGTAAAGCCGTTTCTGGAAAACCATATGCCATCCCTTTTGCTGTTTTGGTAAAAACCTGAAATTTCAAGTTCGCCGTTTTCAGAAAAGAGTTTGTATTCACATCGATTCTTGTCTGCTTTGCACTCCTGTACTATTCTTTTGGCTCCATTTTCGTAAAACTGATATTGGTTGCCAGTAAGTTCCCCTCTTTCCCAGCCTTCTTTTCGTTTCACCTTCCCATTTTTCCAAAACTCAATTGCCCAACCGTGTTGAAGGCCATTTTTGAACTCAAATATTCGTGTTGTTGTGCTATCTGTGCCATAATCCTGAGCACAACCTGTATAGAGATTCCCTTGATGATAAGCTCGGTTTGACTTGAATTCAATTGCGTTTATTTTCAGGCAATCGTTTTGGCAGCTTATTGTAAAGCTACTGATTACTATGAAAAGATGAATGGAATATTTTGTCATCGCTGAATAATATTGGTTTTTTCGAAAAGAATATTTCTACTCGCCATATAGTTTTTGCTGACGCCAGTCTGAAGTTGATAATTGGCAGATCTGTATCCTCGCACACCATCCGAAATAAAGCTATTTGATTCGGGGTCCTTATTTGGAACTAATGGACTTTCAAACTCTTCCATTGTATATGAGACTGTCATGAATCCTGCATCAACTGATACTTTTATTTTTAAATCATATTCAACAGTTCCGCCTTTGCCAAAGGTTGTAGTTCTTGATAAATTCCAGCCGAGAGCATCTCCAGAATATTTTTCGTAAGCGGTAAAGTCATCTAATCCAATTCCATCTGCGAAATTTAAAATGTTGGATTTAACTCCAATGTTATAAGATGCCCCAATAGCTTTTATCCTAAAGAGGGAACCAGAAGCACCTACAGTAGTATAAAGGTCTATATTTCCTTTTAGATCAAAGGTGAATTTGAGAGACCCTGGATCTGCACTAAGTGTTCCTACCCCAGAATCAATTTTAAGTAATGATCCAATGGATCCAATTGATTTTTTCATGCTATATACACCAAATGTGAATGAAACATTGTGATTATCTAGAATGGATTCTAGATCGGCCGATTTCAGAATATACGGCATTGTATCATATACATCCTTTATTATTTTTAATAAATCTTCTGAGTTGATACCCATTTCATCAAGGGTCTTATCAATTTCCGATAAAGAATCCGCGGCTTTTTCCTCGCGAAAAGCCTGAAGTGCTTGAGCAATCTCACCCCACTGTTCATCCTCTGATTGAGGTGCTGAAACCCAAACTTGGTCACCTTCTTTGTAAATCTTATTCGGGTTTGACTCATAGTCATTCCATTCTTTAAACGCAGTCCAGTATTCTTCGAAGGTCATACCAGCGCCATATTCTGCATAGCTGTTCTTTGCTGCAGTCCATAAACCATTGTCCCCGGATTTAAAAGTGTATGTAGCCATTGATGGATCTTCTTCTGGGTCATCAGGCCCCATCCCATTCACATCTGTAAAAACAATGGGTCGATTACCCGCATACACAAAACTTGACCACATTGGATAATCATCCTTCAAAGGATCAACACTCACAAACCTACCCAGCCAAGCTGCATAATACCGAGCGCCATAGTAGTACATGCCACTTTCGTCGTCATGTTCCTTCCCAACATACCGATAACGTTTCAGGGCAACTTCGGTTGAATTGCTTCCAAGGCGATAGCTGGATGTGCCAAACGGATGATACTCTTCATAAGTAATTACAGCCGCCGTATCATCCAATTCCAAACTTGCCGATTGCAAATGGTTGCCCAGTTGGTAGCGGATATTGGAAGGAGGAGAACTTACTACATCACCATCATAAGTTTTAGTATCTACAATGGCTATTCTCTTTTTGTCATCACTTATATGTAAGGTTTCGCGTTCCAAATTCAAACTGCCACTTATTTTTTCGCGGTATATTTCATTGCTTCCCAAATATAAGCGGTCTTTGGTCAAAGTACCGTTTACAATCACTTTTCTTACACGCTGGCCGCTGCTATAAACATAGTAAGCCGTTCCTCCACCACCGAGGTCTATTTCCTTAATTTGGTCTAAAAAGTCCCAGGTAATGCCAGAGAGATGGGGAAGGTTTTGCAGGTTGCCATGTGCATCATAAGTGTAGCTTTGGCTGTAAGTGGCCGGGTTGCTCAAGGTATCTCCCGGCAGTGATGTTTTTTCAAGGTAATTATTGGTGCTGCTGTAGGCGTAGCCACGCGTCCAGTTGCCGTTTTTGGCGCGGTGAATCATTTTCATGATATTACCCACTTCATCATACTCAAACTGCTCAATGTAGCGTCTCAGCTCATTGGAGTTGTTGCGCGGCACCGGGGTAAAACTGCTCGCATCCTGGTAGCCTACCTGCCCGCTGTAGGCATGTTCTCTACCCGTGGCTTTGATGAGCCGGTAAACCGCATCATAATGGTATTTGGCATTAGGATGCACCACGGCATTGTCAAAATAAATGGTCTGTTGGGCATCATCTTGTATTTCTACAATATTGCCTACAGGATCATAAGTGTAGTGAATGTCCTGTAGAATATCCACTCCTGAATTCCGGGTAGTGAGCAGGCGATTCAACCTGTAGGTATTGGTGTCGTAAGTATATTTGGTCTGAGCACCATTGCCATACACAATTTTGGTGCGTTGACCCTTTTCATCATAGTTGATATCAGTTACAAAGTCTGTATAGCTGGCGGCCCCACGAATTTTAGCCTTCACTGATTCAAGGAATCCTGCTTCATTGTAGCCGGGCTCCACTTCAGTAGTGTCGGGCAGGGTCATGAGTAGGGGGCGGTTCAGCGCATCATAGGTGATGGTGGAAGTAAAGGTTTCACTTTCCAATTGGCTGGCTGCCGTACTATCTATAGTGCTTAGGCTAGTCAGGCCACCAATGGCGCTCCAGTCTATGCGGTTGATATAGTCTGACGCATAGACTTTTTCGGTAGAAAGTGGATTGCCTTTAAAATCTACTCCAGTCAATCGCGAAACGCCGCTTTGGTCAAAGCTTCTCACGGCTTGTCCTTTCAGGTTGTTGTTTTCGGGATTGGTAATGCCAATATTGTCGCCATAAGCGGTAAATCCGATTAATTCTTCAGAGCCCGCACCTTCTGTGAGGTATTGGTGGGTGTTTCTTTGCAGTTCATCATAGGCCATTCGCATTTTATGGCTTCTGTCGTCCCAGGCATATAGCGGGTTGCCAGCCACGTTGATAAGCGATCGGCGGGTTCCATTGTCAATATGGTGGGTTCTCAATGGGCCAATAGGGCTGGGCACCAGGTTGCTTAGTGTGCGGCTTTTGGGATCCGTGGTACCCACCGGCATTCCCTGTATATTGAGCTCCACCCGCACATCATAATAAACCGGGTCTCCGTTTTCGTCAAAGCCGTTATGGGAACGGGTGCGAAAGGGGCGGCCAATGTTGTCCAATTCCTGCACCTGTGGTGTGTTGTAGTGTTTTTCAGCCAGCCAGGCAGCACGCTCTTCAGGGTCTTTGGGTTCGGCGTTGCCTTGGGGGCCCATATCCAGCATCACTTCTTTCATTTTGCCGTTGAGCAGGGTAAAGCCATCCTGGCTGCCTAGTATCTGGCCTATGGTTTTGCCATCCAGCTCGCTGCGGCTGCGGGTAGTGAGCCCGATGCCGTAGTTGAGTTGGCTGCCATCGGCGGTTTGCAGCCAAGTGCCCGCACTGTAATCGGCTTCTTTGGTATAGCCGCTCGGCGTGGTAATACTCAGGGGATCACCATTCAAATCAAATGGCACGTCAATAATGCCGTTGCCCGCGTCTTCAGTATAGCGGGTAAAGCCATACAGTGCCTTATGGTTGTAGTGATCCTGTGTTTGGGCATAGGTAGCAGATGGGTCGCTTGATACCAAGGTGAGGTGGTTGCCCCCTACAATGTCATATTGCTTGTCGGCTCCACTCATAAATACCCATTTGTGCGTAAGCGTATCGTTTACGTATATTTCATAATCGTAAAATTTACCCGAGGGTATGCGCAGGTCGGTCAACAAGTCTGAGTTGAAAAGCATTTCAATGCTCGCGTTGGTGGTGCCCCCCGGTGCATTGATAAAGCCACTCGCAGAGACCCCGGTAGCAGTTTTGTTAGTTAACTGTGTTCCTGTGTCAATGTCGAATATCCAGAATTCGAGATCAAGTGTACCTGCGGTGTTGTCTATGTTGCTGATTTCGGCTTCATAGATAAAGTTGTCATTGGTTGCAAGGTCTGCACCCGTAGGTATACCAGATGAGCTACCACCAAAGGCATAGGCAATGAAGTTATTGAAAAGCCCAATGTAGTAATCAGAGCCGCTGGTATTCCCAAAAATGGGGTTTCGTCCCCCGGCCGGAGTAGCATAGCCAAGCCAGGGTACTTTAAAGCGGTAGGTTTTTCCTTCTTCTATGTATATGGGGCTATCTAAGGTAAAATAGCTGTCTTGTGTGCGGTTAATGTCCACACAATCGCTTTCAACCATGTAGGCAGCATAGGCGGCCCGGCCCAGGTGTTCGGCTTCCAGGTCTTCGCCATTGCTGTCAACAGCGGCTACCAAATCATCTTCGCGCTGGCGGGGAATTACCACATCGACATCAATAAGGGTAGTACCGTTTATGGCGTATTCACTGTTGCCATCGGCTATGGTAAAGCCTTCGGCATTGGCAAATGAAAATCCAATGGGCGCATCGTTGTGGTGAAAATCACCAATCACCGTAGCCGTAATGGTAGCATCAAGGCCAGTCCCACAAGCATTTATGGCTATGGCTCCGGTTTCCTCTTCGCATTTGAGCCAGGCCACCTCAGTGTCAAGTGCATTAAAACTCTCCAGAGCTGTTCTTTGAGTATCGTCCAGTTTACAATTGTGTAACCTGATGTCTTTCAGGTAGCCTGTGTAGTAACCCGTCGCTCCTTCTGAGCCTACAGTGTATAATGAAAGGTTGGCCTTGTTGCCGCTTCCCCAGGCTTGGTTGAGTATTTCCTGTCCGTCTATATAGTAAGTGGTGGTTTCGGCCACAAAGTCAAAATTGGCCACCAACAAGTGCCACTCGCCATCATTAAAAGTTCCGGTACTATAGGCATAAGCACTATCAGCACTTCTCACCATTAGGTTTCCGCCACTGTTTAGCCCCAACATATAGTTGGCGCCATTGCTGTCACCGTCTAAAAAATGCATGTCGACACCTGAAGCTGATGTTTTAAACCATAGGCTATAGGCGGCAGCATCGGGCCCGCTTACGCTGGGCACGCCATTACTGAATTGGGCTTCTGAGGCTCCGTCAAAATAGTAGCAGGAGAGGGGGCGCAAATCGCGTTCCTCACCTATCTCGTCTTTCAGGATGGTTTTGTTTCCGGTAGCAATGAATTCAGGAGCCATTTCGAGTAGGTATTTCAACTGGCCGGGCCTTCTTTTGGCATACCACTCATTGTCAAGCACGGTATCCACGGCATCATAGTGCTTGCTCCACCAGGGGGTAAATTCTACTTTAGTGAAGGTGCCATCTGGCATATCGGTTCTCACATTGCGCCCCATGGAATCGTATTGCAAAAGCGGACTTACACCATACTGTCGCACTTCATCTTCGTCTTCAAAATCAGAAGTATCGCTGAAATAGGGTTCGTATTGCTTAATGGGCAGGCCTTTGTTGTTGATGATGGTGCGTCCATTGCCCACCCAGCGAGTACTGGTATAGCTTTTTACAGGAAGACCGTCTTCATCCACTTCCAAATCGCCATTGCCATCGTGGGTAAAGGCATCACCGGGTTCGGCCTGCACTTTCACCAAGAGCACTTTGCCCAAGCCACCGGTATATTCATAGCTGGTTTGCCAGTTGGTAGAAGGGTTGCCATGTTCTATCCGGGCTTCTACTTTAGCATAATTGGGTTCCTGGTTGTTCTGCCAGTTAAATAAGTCGTAGGTGAGTTTTACGGTAGGGTCGCTTAGGGTATCACCCAAACTTTCGCTCACTTTGCCCATTACGGCCATTTTGGTTACCATGCCGCGCACATCAAAGGCCACTTGCTGGCGGTTTTCGTTAATGTCAGTGGTTTGCCATGGGGCCAGCACGCGGTAGTCCATATCCATGGAGATGCTATTGCTCAGTGCATCGGTAATGCTAGTGGCAAAGAGGTAATAGCTGTCGTAGCTAAAACCAGTGCTGTTGCCAAAGGGGTCAGTACTTTGGGTAAGTACAAAGAAGTTGCTGTCGTCAAAAGTCATGATGCCAGAAGGCACCCAATACAGGTTGTCTTCCTTTACGTACTTGCCTTCGGTGAGTAGCATGCTCTCAGTGACCCTGGTGGTGCCATCATTGTTGTAGGCTTCTGTTAACAGGCCAGGGGTAAGTGCCAGTGTAAGGGCCTGATAGGGCATCGCATGAGAAGCGACACTACCCAGGGGCATTGAGGCATTAAGCGCTTCGTTGTAGAAATACATTTTTTGCCAGGCCAGCAGTCTTTTCTCTACCCCACTTGTGGGAGCATCTTCATAGTCAATGGCGGTAGCCGATGCTATTTGGCTGGCGATGGTTGAAGGAACAAACTTTGATGTGGATGCACTGATGCCTGTGATTTCGTATCCCTTGCTTTGGTAGGGAATCCCTATTCGGTAAAAATTGGCATTGTCATCTTCATGAATGTAATCTGCTTCAGAATAAGTGATACTTGTGACCAGTTGTTCAGGCTCGTGTCCGCTTCCACGACGTGGATATGCTACTGCCGCGGCCTTGGTTACCAAACCATAGTTGTCGGTTTCCAATACCATTTGGTGGGCAATGCGTGGATCGTCCACATCTCTTTCATATTGGTAGCTGAGGGTTTCATTTCCGGTAGAAAAGAAGACCGCATGCTTATTGCCTTCTTTGGGCTGCACCATTTTGATATGGTAGTTGGTTCCGGTAACAGCATAAGGCTTATTGCTGTCGGCACTCCCATCTTCAGCGTACACTTCCGAACGCAGGGCTTGTCCCCTGAGGGCTCTCAATGCTTCACGGGTTTCGGCGGCTGTTAAGCCACTTGGCAAAGTGCTGTCGGGCAATTCCCAGGCATTTGCATCACCGCTAAAGTATTCGCTGGCATACTGCTGGCTTATTTTGCCCCCGGCTTCATAGTAGCCGTTGTGAAACCAGGTTTTGGCATATACAGGCGGCGTGTGTGATGATTCGTCAAGCAAATTACTTCCTACCTGAAAAAGGCCTTCTGTACCAAAAGCTTCGTATTGTTCGGTATCCCATTGCTCTACCATGCCAAAGCCACGGAATTCCTTTTCATGCCGGTCAAAATAGCCATGGTGGTAGGCATAGCGGCTCACAAAACGGGCTTGGGTGATTTCGTCAAATACTTCACTTCTTTCCAATACTTGTACTGGGAAGGGGAGCTTGGTAATCCATGGCCTGCCTTCATTGCGGTCGCGCTGGTAAAATTTGGTGCTGGGCACGTAGTGCATACGCTGCACCATACCCATATTGTTGTTGATCTCTTTGAGCAGGTAAGGCTTTTGGCCCATCAGGTCGAGGTAGCGCACCTGGAAACCGTCATCGCCCGGTAGGGGAGATGACCACACCATACAGCTGGTTCCCTTGCCAAAAATATCCATTACCGATACTGAAGTGAGTCGGTCAGTTTTCGGGAAGTTGACAATTTCATCTTCAAGGGCAAATCTATTGCCCGATTGATTTTGCCAATAATGCACTTTTTCAGCACCCAGGTAAACAATATCGGTGGTGCCCGTGCCGTCAACGTCCGCCAGTTTCACACGTCCTTGCTCAAACTGGTCAGGGTGGTCAAAATGAGGCGAGGCGTCCATGGTGACCTTGGCTCCAAAACGACCATGCCCCATATTGGGCCAGTAGCATACTTCTCCATTGCGCACTCTTACAATATCGGTGAGCCCATCGCCGCTCATGTCGGCAGTGTAAATGGTTTGCGAGGCATCAGCAAAAATGATGGCCGGGCCTTCTGCTTCTTCACTTGGCTTTGCAATTTCCCTTGCATAGCCATAGCCATCCTGCAACTCTTCTTCGCTGGGGTAATATCGGAAACAATTGTCTTCGCTGATGAATAAATCTGCAATGCCATCTCCATTCGGGTCAATGCGCTTAAGGTTGGGGTTTTTCGGGTTGATATTGGGGTAGTTGTCAATGGTTTTGAATCGCTTCCATTCACCTTCTTCATTCATTTCAAAATAGCCACTAAAGCTTTGATCCTGAACGAAGAGTTCGGCCAATCCGTCGCCATTCAAATCGCCAAACTGCTGTACGGCTCCCAGGTTGGGCCGTTCAGCTACATGCTCCAGAGCTCCAAGCTTAATGTCGGCCTCCGGTGGATTGGCTACTGAAAAGTCTTCATAATAGGCCCTGTCGCCCAGGTTGCGCTTGTAGTACCAGCCACGGGCTTGTTCTATTAATACGCCTGAAATGCCTTCCCCATCCAGGTCGGCCCAGGTGTAGTTCTGTCCATCTATGCCGCCGGGCAGGTTTTCAAGGTCGTCGAGGTTGAAGGTGCGGAGCTTTTCATCGCGTGTGGCCTCAGTGTATTGAAACTCTACAGCGGGCATCGCGGCGGGCGTTTCGCCGGGTTCATGCGCAATATGCTGCACTGAACTTACCTGGTTGCCCTGTGCAAGGGCATTGTAATTGATTTTGGTCTCTTTCACCAATACCGGTACGGTATCCAATTCTGTGAAATTGTGAAATTGGAGTATGCGTTCGCACCTTCGGTAGGTTCTTATTTCAAAGCCTGAACGGTAGGATGAGAAGGCATCATTTCGCAGGTTCCAATCCTGGCTCTCAGCCAAAGCCGGGGTGGTGCCGGGATGCTCTCCGTAGTCAAACACCAGTTGAAACAGCCATTCATTGGTGGTGCCGAAATTGACGTCATTGTACATTACTGTATTGCTGTAGTACACCCGCTTTAGGTATAGCTGGTTAAAAGCACTGTTGTTTTTCAGTCGGTTGGTCTCGTGCACTTCGGTACCATTCAGCCCATCGGTATTTTCCCTTTTGTACTCGTACACAAGTACATTCCCTTTCTCGTCATAACTTTTCTCTATCAGCCATTTGAACACCTTGGTACTGTCAGTAGGATCTGCTATCCGGCATGAAGCTGACTCCCCGTAAATGGTGGTCATGTTGCTTTTGGAAATGGTTTTCCAGTGGCTAATCCCGGTGGTGGTGTCATGCCATCTCTCAATACGAGCCCAGAGACCTTCGGTACGCGGCCTGTATCGTTTTACTTCATAACTGCCGCTGGTATAGTCTTCACTCACCCAGTTGCCTGAGTCTTCTTTGAGCAAGGGGACCAGATCTTCAGCTCCTGAAAGGATAAATGTGTCGCTTTCTTTGGCGTCCATGTATTGGGGCAACTCGCGCTGGGTTTTGCGCATAATAGAAGCCACTCCCACATTCCAACCGAGTCCAAAGGGGCTATTACCAGCACCTGAATCATAAGAAAGGCCCAATTGTGGGCCAAAACCACTTCTGCCGGGGCTCATGGCTATGGGCACTGAAAAAGATGCCGTTCCGGTGGCTGGGTTTGCGGTAAACTTTTCGCCAATGCCTTGCAGTGCACCGCCGCCTTTGGGGAGCTCAATGCCGGGAGCATCGGGCATCTTTATTTCGGGCATGCCCGGAGCCTCTAGTTTTGGTGTATCCTGGTTTTTTTGTCCTTGTCCCTGTTTGGCCTGCTGTTGCTGGGCCTGTTTTTGGGTGGCGTTGTAGTTTTTATCCTGTTCATTACCTCCCTTGGCTGATTGGGAAGCTTTTTGATTTTTATCGGCTGAGTTAGACATAGCTTTTCATGTTGATATGAAATGTGAAAAAGAGAAAATTCAGTAGGGTAGAAGAGTGGCATAGAAGCTCTACGCCACTCCTAAGATTAAAGGAAATGCTGTTAAGCCTTCTTGTATTTAATTACCAGTAGGATGTCTTCAACGGCATCTTTAGGATCCGTGGAGCCACTAATATCCCAAGCACTGGCAAGTGCATCGAGCTTCCAACTGGCAATTGGCGAAGTACTTTTATTTCCGAATACGGTTGAACACAAACCTGCATAGTCAGGATCTGCAATTGTGGTCGTTAACGTGCTATTATAGTTCACAGAATCAAGAGCTACAGTGATTAACCCGGCAGGACTCGTGGGTACGGTACTGAGTGAATAACCATCTTTGAGTTTCACTAGTACTGCGAGATCTAAGAACTCAGTACTTACTGAACGCAGTGGAAATGGAAAGTGCTTGGCACCGATATCAAAAGTTGCACTGTGATCCGCTGATCCTACTGGGTTCAGGAACTGGTGCAATTCGGTTGGGAACTCACTCTTCATACTTACCACTCGGTAGAGCCCTTCGTTGGTAGCGAGGTAGTCAAGTGCTTTGCTCACATTGCTTTCAATATTTTGTAGAGCTGCATTTTTTAAGGTGCTGCCACCATCACGCGCCATGTAGCGAACTGTGAGTATTACATCAGAAATGGTGTCATAGTCAAATTGCTTCAGCACTTCGCTGGCCTGGGTGTTTTCAATATTTGGAAGTTCAAGCCTCCATGAACTTATAGCACCTGCATATTCAAACGGCAGGTATCGGCTGTCGTTAAAGTTCAATTCAAAAACACCACTGTCATTTTGCCCTGTGCTGGTCGCAATACTTTGAATGCCTGTGCCTTCCTGAAAGGTTATAGAATTGTAATCATTGTCGCCGAGCGAAGAAGATGTTCTTATTCGGTGATTGAGTAGGGTAAGCTTGGCGCTAATATTGGTAAAAGGACCGGCTACACATGGAATAGTTAGGCTCACAGACTTGATTCGGCGGTAGTAATGGCCCGGATGGTCCAGGTCATACATCATTTCGCTGATCGAGAAATCGCAGGTGCCTTTTTCGCGCAACTGTATCAATTGATCGGCATTAAGAGTAGCCAGCGAAAACTGCTTGGTGAGTTCGTATTCACGTACATTGTTTTCTGTGTATGCGGTGTCAAGTCGCTTCAGGTCGTTATACAAACCTTCTCCGGCCAATAAGCCGCGCTTCAAGTTGTCCCAGTTGTTGAAATTGATAAAGCCACTGGTTCCTTGCTCAATACCCAGCTCATGGTAATAGGCTTTTTCAGCCTTTTTGGCCATTTTGTAAGCCAAGTTGTAGGCCTCGAAATAAAGTTTCGAGAGTCGGCCCAACATCCATGAATAAAGTTCTTTGTTGCTGAATTTGTCTTTCATGAAAGCGTTTACTTCAGCTGACTGCTCTATTTGCAGCTTATGGATATCCACTTCTTTCTCAGCCAAAATGAGCTTTATTTTAGCTGATTCCATTTGCTTATCAAGATTGGTGAGTTCTTTCATGGCCGTTTTTTCCTGAAAGCCCCACTCTTCGTCGCGGCGCTCATATCCGGCTCGTATTCCTACAATTCCGGCCTGCTGGCTTTGTTGTGAACTAATCTGGTTCATAATGGAAGCGGCAATGGACATGACGGCACTCAGGCTACGGCCACCTACTTCGGCTTCAACCACTGGGCCAAGGCCAGCGGTGCCTGTACTAAACTCGGGTATGGCTGCGAGTAAACCAGACACCGACGACAGGGATTGACCAATCTGGCTAAAGATGAGTGATATTTGAAGTTTAGTTAACTGTTCAAGCTCTCCTTTACTTCTGCGAATCCTGTCTTTGTGAAAAATGTATCGATCATTGGTGATCTCCTTGTTGATTTCAAGGCTTTCAATTGAGATTTTAGCATCTTCAATGGACTTTTGTTTAAGCTCCAGTTGCCTGTTGAGCAAGTTCAGTTCATGCTCAGAACGCAATACTGAAAGTTCTTCAGCATCTCTTTTTTCAATTGCTGATAAAATACTGCCACCAAGTGATTTCACATCATTGGCATATTCAACCGCTTTTTGATAGAGATAGGCAAATCTGTAAGGTGACGGCCTGTCATATATTTCAGCCAGGGCACCGGAAACCCCTAATCCTGAAGCAAATGCCTTCACCAATATGGCGGGGTCAATTTCGGGCTCAAACAATGGGAGCTTTCTTACCAGCCCGCTAATGTTCATGCAGTTGCGCACTTTAAAGAGGCGGTCAATTATAATATCCCAGTAGGCGGTCATTTTTTCATTCTGCGGAATACAGAAATTGGGCAGGTTGATAGTGCTTAATGATGCTCCTGTTCTTTCATCTGTTTCATCGTCTTCTTTTTCACTTAAAGTGTTCTCAAATAGAATAAGATCGCCAAGGCCATTATCAGAACTCAATAGGCCATTAATATTGGTTGCAGTACCATCTTTAGTCACTTTTCTTGGTCGTTTGCCCAGAATTCTGGCTGCCAGGATGTAGAGCATAGCGGCTTCATTGATAGACTCCATTGTGTCGCGGGCAAAGAGGTGGTCTCCCCAGGCAATCAAGTTGTCCAGATAAAGCATTACTGTCTTTTTCATAAATGACAACGTTCTCACCCTACCCACAGCATAAGGAGAGAAGGGGTTGTTCCTCCATACTTCAATCTGGTCATCAGTAAGGTCTCCTTCTCCTTCAATATAGCTTATCAGGCGATTGGCAGCACTGTTATCACTTAATTCACGAAATGGTTTTAACTTCCAAAATCTATCAGGAGTATCATGGTTTAGTGTGGGGCTGCTGGGATTGCTCAAATCATAGTTGTCCGTTTCAGTAGGATCAAATATGTATTCTATCCATTTTTTTGCTTCTTCAAATCGTTGGTTTTGCATTAAGCGCGTGGCAATAGCCATGGGGGCATGGAAAAAGATTTCCCAGTTGTAAGTGCCATAGCTCGACCCATAAGAAAAGTCTATTGATGCAATTGGATAAGGGGTTTCTACATAGTATGTAGGCAAATAGGTGTCTTCAAAGTAGTCGTTGCTCACCGTTTGGCGATAAAGCAGTTTACTGTCGGTATCATTTTTGAAGTTAGGGTCTAAAAGGCCAGATATACCAAGGCGTCTTACCTGCCTGAGCATAAGCGCGGTGTATGGGTGATAAAAGTTACTGAAGACAAAGTTTGAAGGTGCATAAGGCAATTGTTCTGCTTCATATACCGGATTATTGACAGTTCCGGTTTTGCCTTTGGTGACATTAATTAAGTACTGCTCGCCGTTGTGATGAGTTGAAGGATTACCATCTGACCAAAGAAGGGTTTGTGTATTGGCGTCAATTGACATACTTGCAGAACTATCATTGCCATTATTAGGCACTGAACCGCCACCGGAGCTGTTCTGGCTTGTTGCGATGATGTTTCCGCCACTGGTTCCTGATGTCATTTCCCACTTCATCACCGGTGAATCAGGTAAGTCTTCCGAAGCAGATAGCTTTACTTCACGCGCACTGCCTTCCAGCAAGGATTCTATTTTCCTTTTTTGCCTGACAAAATATACGTGCTGGTCATCTTCAAAAAACATAGGAGTACCACCTCTTTTAGGTAGCTCAAAGCTCGAAACGCTGACAAATTGATGGGGTATGGTAAGCCAACTGGGTTGTTTAATCTTTTTCAAAATATCTACATCAACTACTACTATATCGCCTTGATTATTATAGTTGTAGCTCATATCTAATACAGATGTTTGATCTACATAAGCCCAATCATTCCAAAACTTCTGTTTGGCGGCTTTTCCTCCAAACTGAAACCTTTCAATTCTGGCAGCTGCCTCTTTAGCGTTTGCATTATACTCTTTTAGTACCACAGGGTCAGATCCGATGCCACCTGCAAATGAGAAGCTATCATATCTGGTTCTTCGCAATGTAAAATTGCCATCGTTGTCTTTATCATTTCGCATACAGTAGCTCTCAACCTTAAGTATTGTTTTTGTACTGTTAGTGAATTTTGCGGAGAAGAAGATTCTATCCGCATCTTTGAATTTAACATCCGCTATAATTGAGTTGGTAGATCGGATCGGGGCAGACCATTTATCTCCCTTCAATACACTCCAATTGAGCCTGAAATAGAGTTTGTTGTTGCTGGCTTCGCCTTCTTTTGGATTCTCTGGAATGTCGGCTTTTTCTTCAAATGTGGGCCACATCAATACCAGTCTTTCATTCCACACCACCGGGATTAGCTGGCTGCTTTCTATTTGAAGGTTTACTCTTTTCCATTCGGTCCAGTAGTCTTTGCCTATCAACTGGCGGTAGTAATATTCGGGTGATGTGCCCGGTATGGTTGCGAAAACATGTATAATACCTGCTTCGTCATCACGATACATCTGGGCAATCTCCATTTTTGAAATGCCATCGAGGCTTTCCAGGTACTCAGTGAAAATGTCCGATACGTTTTCATCAGTAGCATCTACTTGCTGAAGCTTGTCAGTCATGATTTTGAAAAGCTCGGTTTGGTCATCCCTTAGCTCAGGCTCCATCCAGTTTTCAGGATAGGTAAACACTTTTCGGTTGGCTTCCCAAACCCTGTAGTTTTTACGCCATTCCCATTCTTCCCTGTCGTCCTTGCGCATTACCAGCGAGTCTGTAGGAACTGCAGGCGAGGGCTCTATGCCCATGAGTATCCTGTTCACAAAAAGCTGTGCACTCAAAGAAGCAAACTTGATTCTTGAGCTTGGCATACATGGGTTCATTTCAGGATCAGCCAATAAGTAGTCGTAAACGTCATTTGAATCAGCAAATACCGGTGAACCGGAGTTTACTCTAAATGCGATAAGATGGTTCAATAATGCGTCTCTTTGTGCTAATCTAATATGGTCTCTTAATTGGGCCACCCGCTCGAGACCCTTAGAAGTTGACTCCAGCTTTTGTCTTACTCCCTGGGTTACAGAATCAGCCTGGTCTTGACTGAGGCCTTCGCTGTTCCAGGCTTTTGCTTGTGCATAGCTCAGGTTGCCGGATTTCAGTAATTCAGCAGCCTGACTCATTTGTATGAGTTCTGTTGATGTTATGGTTGAAGATCCTATTCCTTCAACCAATTCTGAATCCCACCCTGTGGTAGCAATCACGGCTTCTTGCTTAGATGTGCCGTCAGACATTTCAAGAATATTGATAAGGTCTGTGGATTTTCTACGATATACTTCATTAACGTGAATTAGTTTACCTAACTCAATGAAACTGTCAAACTCAGATACTGAATAAGATGAGATACCTTCAAGAACTTTGCTTAAATCAAATGGCGAATAGGAAGCATCAAACAAGATTTCAAGGTGGTCTGTTGACACATTGACGTTGGCTAGCCAAGTCGAGAATCGGTAAAGATTCTTCATATCATCAATTAAAGTATCGTAGCTGCCGCCGGAGGTAATTGTATCAGTCTTAGATACGAAATTTTCGTAGTCAAGGCAGTTGTCAAGAAAGTCAAGATGGTTGCTAAGTAAGTATTCCGTTTGGTATTCTTCAATTGAAAGCCATGATGCAATATTTTTTACAACCACTTGCTTTCCTGATGCAGAGTAATCAGGCCATAATAATTCAACCAATTTGCCTTTGAGAAGGTCACTGATTAAGCCATAACGGGCTTCCATTGAAGTTGAAGGGGCTAGATAGGCTCCATCTCCTGAATTAAATAATTGGTCTTCTAAAGGATCAAGCTCCGTACTAACATTAAAGTTTAAGCTGTCAAGGTCTGCTTTAAAGTCAGTGTAATCCTGTGCATCACCTACACTATTTATCCGCTCAATTCGGGCTTTGAATTGGTTGATATGATCTTCGTTGTTCCATGGGCTTATAGATGCTTCTCTGAGCCGGTCAATCATACTGAGCACCTCAAGTTTTCTATTATTACTATCTGATAGTAAGAAGTCTCCTAACTTTTCCGTTAATTCTGACCTTAAAATACTGAGGGCATCAATAGCTTGTTCGCTTGTAATTCCAATGTTGAGAGCCAGATGTTCATTATCTCGTAGCAAGAAGTCAACTTCACGCGCTTTAAATTCGCTTTCCTTGATTTCCAGCCCTCTTTGAAGAAAGGTGTCAACATTTTGAAAGGGTGTGTATTCAAATAATGAGTCCAGCAGGATGATCTCATCTATAGTTATTTTTAGTGCACCAGCCATGCCTACATAAGAGTACAGTTCAGCCATTTTTGTGATACTTCTGGTAGTGCCTACTTTTGATACCAATGAGGCATAGTCACTGTCATTCAGGTTCAATACCTTTTTAATATGCGCTGAAACAACAGAGTCATTAAAGTTGTCTATGCCTGTGGTATCATCAAGTTCAGTACCCGCTTCATTGAGTTTGAACTTTGGAAAGACTTCTGAATAATTTGATATAGTGAGTTCATCCAAGAAGATTAGCTCATACTGGCTCTGTTCATCATCATATTGATGTAGGCTAAAACCATTGAACCATATACTCGCTTCAAATACCGAGACATCAAGCTTTTCGGCATATTTTTTTATCTGAATCACGTTCGAAAGATCCGCATTACTGCTCAAGGCGTTTCCTTTAAGTGCATAATCCAGCTCAGCTATCGTGCCGCCAAATTTTTGGTGTAGCCTGAAAAATTGATAGAACTTCTGAAGTTCACCGGCTGTCAAATCCAAGGTTGCCTCGTCTAAATCGCAGGAATTGAGAGCCAGTGTGACCAATTCGCCACCTGGGTTGATGAATTTGGCTGATAGGTACTCCTTTAGTTCATCAAATTCCAATCCGGTTCGGTCAAGGAATGTGCTTACTACAACTGGAGCTGGGCTGGCTTCATCAAACATTCCAGTGGCCATAGCGCCGGTAGTTTCATATCCGTAAAGAACATGTAGACCGAGAGTGTTTCCGGTAATCGTGTTGAACTCACTTGAATTATACCTTATAAGGGCTGACTCAAGCGGGTTAATATTTAAATACCTTAAATCCTGTAGTTCGTCAGACAAAAAGCCGTTATCGGATTTTTCAATTTTCTTGGCCAGGTCATAAGGTGAAATGTTGAGGTAGGAAAGAAAAGTTCCCCATTGAGTAGTCCAAAGGTCAAATCCACCAGTCTTCCAGGGGTAGGCAGATTTAGAGATTATATCGGTGTATACCGACGGTAGAACATGTTCGGGAAATGCCCTTAGCTGCTCGCTTTTATGAGTGGTTTGGCGAGAAAGGAAGTTACTTTCTGAGCTATACTTGCCCCAATCAGGTGATGATTGATCGATATTGATTTCATATTCAAGAAGCTCAATGATCAAATCAATATATGGGATAACAGTATTGGTGTTTTCGCAGTCCAGGTATATTTGATCAAGTTCGGTTCTTCTGCCCAGCAGAACTTCAAGTAAGCTTTGTGAGGCTGTGCCCTTAATTCCATCTAACCAAATAAGTATATCATGTAAATAGGCAGCCGGGCTAAATACTGATTGGCAATGAGCACATGAGCAGTAATCGCCTGATGTCAATAAATCTTCCAGATCAGAGTATTCAGGAGGTAATTCTGTGGATGGATCAATGGTGATTAGATTTTCAGAAATTACCGATGGTAAGACATTGGTATATTGAGGAGTAAAATTGGCATAAATGTGAAGTGCTTCTGAAGCCCTTTTTGAAGCCTTTCTGAAGGTGATGTTGATCTGCTCATCGCTTAGTCCGGTTTCCGTTGACATGAGTTCTGTGAAGGCCGCCTGTCCTAAGAGAAGAATTTTGGAGGCAGAGAAAATACCTTGCCCCCACAAGGCTACAATCACGTCCATTCTTTTAAAGCTTGGAGATAACCTGAACAATCTCACAAACTTGTTTAGGTCATCTGTAAAACCTGTTGGGTCAGAAATGCCTGTAAGAGCACTAGGGTTATCATCAAGATATTTACTCACATTGCTTTTACCAAGGTCGAAAGCGTCATTGTTTGAAAAGAAGGTTTGGAAATCGGTTTTCGTAATGGTCGACTGCTCATCAAATCTTGCTATCGCATACTGAGACGGAAAGAGAGATTCAAGATATTTTTGAATGGCAACGACGTAATTATCCCTGTTTTCAGCCGCTGTAAGGTCTGAGTCATTTAAGGCATCGGGAATCGTTATGCTATGGCTATCAATTTTGTCCTGCCATTGAGAAGTATCCAAGTCTAAAATTCCATTAATATTTGTTATATCATCAGTTTGAATCAACAATTTGGCGAATTGCCTTTTCCCTCTTAGTGCTGATGCCAAAACCGCGGAATATTTCAATGCATCAATTTGAGCATTATTAAGAGAGCTCTCTGTTGTTAGGTTGTCCCAATAGATAGAGCCATCCTTAATATGTTGTTCGCTATCCATTAGAATGGATAGAATTTCTTGTTTTTGAGTGGAATTCAATGTTGTAGAGGTGATGTATTCCACATTTGATATATGTATGTTCAAGGGCCTCGTGGCGCCAACACTGTTGGCAAGAATTACAGTTGGTATTTGTGCTATCAGGTTGCTAATAAAATAGCTGGCCATGGTGGTAAGAGTCAAGGAAGTAGCACCTGGCGCTTCATCAAGGAAGCTTCTGTCCACGAAATTGGAAGTAGATGCACGTTCCAGAGCTGAAACCAAGGTGCTGGCAGGCTGAAGGAGCATCTCTTTAAAATCAGTATACCTTCCACCTCTCATTAGTCCATAAAATACTTCAGAATCAATATCCGTAAAGTTTTGACTGTATACTCGGGATTTAATATATAAGTTGACATTCTCATAGCTGAAGTTGAATCGATAGGCGAGGTTCAGTATATCGCAATCGGTGTCGGTTGATACATCGCCGTCGCCAATTACCCTACTTAGTTTCCGGTGTAACACTTCATATTCTACCCGTCCTGTGTATACCCCACTGCCCACCACCAGATTCATGATGGTTTCTTCCATCGCATTCAAAACACATGGAGCTTTTCTCAAAGATGTAGTTCCATCTGTGTCAAATACTTCTATTTCAAGGTCAGGTGCGTCTTTGTCTGGATCTCCCAAATCAGCTTTGTCAAAGCCAATGCCATATTCGCCATCAAAATTTGTGGTAAATGTGTTGCCAACTTGGGTAAGGTCTTTGTAGTTTTTATCAAATACCTTGACTCTCTTGCCAACTAGTGGCTTACCTGAAAGATCAACAATCACTCCTTTTACTGTATAATCACCCGTTACAGAAATCTCAAAGTTTTGCGCTTGTGGCAGAACCATGTCACCAAAAGCGATGAAACATTCGCTCGATGTTGTAAAAGCATTAATGTGAGTTTCTATTTCAGTCGTTAAACTGCCCTTAAAAATATTCCATGTGCAATCGCGGTAGAAGTAGAGGTATTGGGCAAAGTTATTCAGAAAGTTTGTGGCATTAGTTACTATTGAGTCTGCCATTTCCCCAGCATCATAGCCTGAAAAGGTGGAATAAGTAATTGAAGCAAGTGTCATATCCTGCTCCAATGAATTCAAAATGGCCGATAGATTGGTGTCAGTAGGAAAACTGTTTGTAGTAAATTGGGTCCAATCAACAGCCCCGATTGCTTTAGTGGTCATCAAATTCGCCAATTGGATGATAACGTCACTACTGGAGTTCAGTCCTGTAATCTTAGACTGAAGTGTGGCTAAGTCATCTGATTGAAATGCTGCGAAAGAGGCATAGGCAAGTTGAGCATCAGTTGATAACGCATTAGTGATGGAATGTAATTCTACATCAAAAAGGTTCGTGTATTCGGTGAAACTATTAAGTAATAATGATTCTACATCATTTTGAAAACCTTCCGTGACACCAGACCAAAGTTCTCCCAACTTATTGTTGAATTCACTCCATTTATTGTCTGATTCAGATGGAAGGGCTGTTGTGTAGTCTGAAATGCTCCCCAAGTCAGCATGCGCGTTGTACAGGCAAGTGGCTAGCGCATTGATGAAGCTTGGATTGGCTATGGAAACCGCTTCTAATTTGGTTACGAGTTGTGATGTG
>WGNN01000007.1 GCA_016124515.1 bacterium | reverse complement strand
GCATCTTGGAAGACATCAAATAAGGGGTTTTGATTGGGTTTGCTGTTCATAGGAAATTTTCTGTCGTTCGCCAAAAGCGGTTTCTGCAATCGATAAACAAGCCGCTACTTTGCAGTGTTGTAATGCACCGGGAAAATTGCATTTTTCATGAACAGATACATAACCTCCATACTCATTATTACATTACTTGTCATATTTCAAGGTTTTGCCACGGCACAAGTGGTGTGGACTATATCGGGTAAAGTAATTGACGCACAGAACAAAGAAGCGATTCCTTTTGCCACCGTGGCGGTTTACGATACTACCAACAGTACACTCATTACCGGCGGTGCTACTTTGGCTGACGGTACCTTTAGCATAACGGCAAATTCGCGAACGATTGAGGTGCACATCAGTTTTATTGGATATAACACACAGGTAATCAAAACCTTTACAACAAATGGCCGCAAGCTCGACATTGGCACGGTAGAAATGGTGCAAAGCGCACAGGGTCTTGACGAAGTAGTGGTGACTTCAGAAAAATCGAGTGTGGAACTGAAACTTGACAAACGCGTATTTAACGTGGGACAAGATATAGGAAGCACCGGCATGGGCGCACTTGATGTGCTCAACAACGTGCCTTCGGTAAATGTTGATATTGCAGGAAACATTACCCTGCGCGGCAACTCGGGGGTGCTAATACTAATAGATGGCAAGCCCACCGCATCATCTGACGACCCAAGTAAAGTGCTGGCAAGTATAACCGCCGATATGATTGAGCGCATTGAAGTAATAACCAATCCATCGGCCAAGTACGAGGCCGAAGGTAGCTCAGGTATTATAAATATCGTGCTCAAGAAGAACGAGAAGAAAGGGCTCAACGGCTCAATATCGGCCAATACCGGCTGGCCGCACAACCACAGTATTGGTGTAAGCCTCAACAACCGAAGCGAAAAATTCAACCTGTTTACCCAACTTGGCACCGGCTACCGCTCCATTCCTGATTACAACTCGAGCGTGAACCGAAGCCTGCTTACCAACCGCGAGGTGCAAAGCAAGGGTGTTGACTACCGCAACGAAAACTTCTACAACATCACCCTTGGATCTGATTATTACATCAATAAATTGAATGTGCTTACCGTATCAGGAAATTTTGCCTATGAGCTGGAAAATCAACCCTCGCATTCAAAATTCTCGGTATATGACGAAAACAAGCAACTGATTTCGCAATATGAGCGGTTACGAACTGCCACAGCCACCAACCCCAAATACCGCTATGATGTGAAGTACAACAAAGAATTTAAAAACAACGAAGACCATAAATTGCTCATCAGTACGCAGGGAAATTTCTTTGGCAAAAACCTGGTTTCAAATTTTGCCAACACCTCGCTCGACGGAAGCGCGGTGAGCCCGGCACAAAAAACGGCAACTGATTTTTACCAACAAGAGTTTACCTACAAACTTGACTATACCAATCCCATCTCGAAAAAAATAACAATTGAAACGGGTGCTATGTATGAGATAAATAATGTAGGAAACGACTATAGTGTTTATAATACCGTAGAGCAGGATTTGGTAAAAGACCAAGGTTTGTCAAACAATTTTAAATACATACAAAAAGTGCTGGGAGTGTATGGAACAGGAGCTTATGAGAGCAATCAATGGGGGTTAAAATTGGGTTTGCGCTACGAAAACACGCTCCTGCACACCACACTTGCCAATACGGGCGAAGAAAACGAACAGCGCTATGGCAATTTTTTTCCTTCCATCCATTCTTCCTATAAATTTTCGAAGCAATTTTCTATTCAGGCGGGCTACTCAAGGCGTATATCACGTCCGCGCCTGTGGGATTTAAATCCGTATATCAACATCCAGAACACCTATAATGTGAGTACAGGAAACCCCAACCTGCGCCCCGAATATGGCGATTCTTATGAACTTACCGGTGTGTTTTTCTTTAATAAAATCTCCTTCAACTCAAGCCTTTACTACCTGCGAACCACCAATGTAATGGACCGTGTGGCTACTTTTAGTAAAAACCTAACCATTACCATGCCCATGAATATTGGGGTGCGCGACAAGGTTGGTTTTGAGTTTAATGGAAAATATGTGCCCAACAAGTGGCTCACTTTTACAGGCGATGCCAATTTGGGTAAATTCTGGCGAAACGGCGAGTATCAGGACAAAGTATTTGATTTTTCGAGCAACCAATGGTCGTCAAGACTAACTTCAAAGTTTAAGCTTCCTGCCAATATAGATTTTGAGCTTACATCAAATTACCAATCGAGTTATAAAACCATACAGGGTACCGTTTCGGGTTATCCATATTTCGATTCCGGCATTCGCAAAAAAATCAAAAACGGCAAAATGGTGGTCAATTTTAGTGTCCGCGACATTTTTGCTTCACGAATAAGAGAGAGTGTGGCTACCCAAAATAATAATTACCTATATAGTTTTTCAAAACGCGGTCGCTTTTTTACACTCAACTTCAACTATAGCATTGGCAAAGGCGAAGCCATGACCTACTCGGGCGGCGGACACCACTAACTATGTATAAATACCAGGCACATGTACATGCACAAAAAAATGAGAATTTACCACCGCTACCTTGGTTTTTTTCTGGTAGGAATAATGGCTATGTATGCCCTTAGCGGCATAGTACTCATATTCAGAGACAGCAATGTGTTTAAAAAAGAAGTACAAAAAACACAAACCCTGCCCCAAGGCACAAGCCTTGAAGAATTGGGACGAGCTTTGCGCATCCGCGATTTGAAAATTGAAAAAACCGAAGGCGATATGGTTTATTTTGAGCAAGGTGTGTACAACACTACAACCGGCGAAGCTACCTATACACAATACGAGCTGCCTTTTGTACTTGAAAAAATGACCCACCTGCACAAAACATCAAGTGATAAACCGCTGGCTTTTCTCAATATATTTTTTGGTGTATCACTGCTGTTTTTTGTGGTTTCTTCATTTTGGATGTATTTGCCCAAAACCGATATTTTTAAGAAAGGTTTGTACTTTGTGGCTGCCGGTGTAGTTCTTACTCTGTTGTTGCTCTTTGTTTAGAATTTGTAAAGCCGGAAATGGCGGACTAAGGCCAGTAATTTTACTAAAAAACAATACCTGTTTTATATACAAAATGGCACCTTTTTTCAATTTCCCTACGACCCAATTAAATCGAAAATCAAATTTGAAAGTATTTTTACGTCACTTTTTATAGTTCCTTCCATATATTGATCATAAACATATTTATTATCTGCCGGGTTTAGGTTTAACGCGATTCCTTTTTCCAATGCTAATAATCTCAAAAATTCTCTTTGCGTCCATTTCCTTCTCTGAAAGGATGCAGGTAATTTACAGTATCCAAAATTTGAGCTAATTTCTCAGCTATTTCCATAAGGTCATTATTTGAAATGCGTCTATACTCCGAAATTAAGGTGTCAATAAAACGAAAAGCATGGTCAAAATGTGAAGTTGGAAAAAATTGTTTACCCGCTTTACTTATCTCTACTTTTCGTCTTTTGCCTGCCCAAGCATATACATCTTGAAACAAGTGTCTGTGAATCATCAATAGGCTATCTGTTCCTTTTATCTTAATAGGTTTTTCGAAAAGTTCTTGAATGCGCTTAGTTACAGCTACACTTTCAAAAAAAAGTAAATCTTCCGAGTCCTTTATGTCCGCTAAATTCCTTAGAACTCCGGTTTTGGGGTCTGTATAAATGTAATCCTGATCAAGATACTTATATGATTCAGACATACGATTTATCCTTCGCGAATTTTATCAACTCTGATAAGGTAATTGTCCCAATTACATAATCTCTTATTATCTCCACACTTTTTGGAGTTGGCTGAAATCCTTCGAACATGTCACTTCCGATTGCATGTGCTGTACTTTCCAATGTTTTTAAATCAGAAAACTTCACCCCCTTAATAGTCAGACTGTCACGGTCTATATCGATACTATTAAACATTTATTCCAAATTGCATTAATCGTATCAAATTTAATTTTTTCCCGTCAAGTTTTTATTGTGTGCAGCCGTTTTGTTCCAATGATCCACAATATCTCCAATACACACAACTCTATGCAGGCTATCCACACGTTTCGCTTAGCAATACGCGGCACTTGCCCTACTTTTGCTCCTTCAATTTTTGGAAGCAAAAATCAATGAGCGAAGTAACTTTTGAAACCGCCAAGAAGCTCGGTTTAAATCAGGAAGAGTTTGACAAAATTCAACAGATTATGGGTAGAATGCCCAATTTCACCGAGTTGAGCATTTTTTCTGTCATGTGGAGTGAACACTGCTCCTACAAGAATTCAATAAAGTGGCTTAAAACGCTGCCGCGCGAAGGGGCACACTTGCTTGCCGAAGCCGGTGAAGAAAACGCCGGTTTGGTGGATATTGGCGACGGACTTGCCTGCGCTTTCAAAATTGAATCGCACAACCACCCTTCTGCAATTGAACCCTATCAGGGCGCAGCAACCGGTGTGGGTGGCATACACCGCGATATTTTTACCATGGGTGCCCGCCCTATTGCCGCACTCAACTCTTTGCGCTTTGGCGATATCAATTCTGAAAAAACAAAACATATTGTACGTGGCGTGGTGAAGGGTATTGGCGATTACGGTAATTCATTTGGCGTACCTACCGTAGCCGGCGAAGCGTATTTTGATGCAAGCTATAATGTAAACCCGCTGGTAAATGCCATGTCGGTAGGTATAGTTGAGGTGGGTAAAACCTGCTCTGCCATTGCTGAAGGCATAGGAAACCCAGTGTATATTGTGGGCTCTGCCACCGGAAAAGACGGAATACACGGTGCCACATTTGCATCAGACGATCTGGGCGAAGACGCCGCCGAAAGTTTGCCATCGGTGCAGGTGGGCGACCCTTTTCAGGAGAAACTCTTGCTCGAAGCCTCACTTGAAGCCATAGCTACCGGTGCCGTGGTGGGCATGCAGGATATGGGTGCTGCGGGTATCACCTGTTCCACCTCTGAAATGAGCGAAAAAGGCGGCGTGGGAATGACCATTGATTTGGATAAAGTTCCTACCCGACAAGACAATATGTTGCCCTTCGAAATACTGCTTTCTGAAAGTCAGGAGCGCATGTTGGTAGTGGTAGAAAAAGGCAGGGAAGCCGAAATTGAAGCGGTTTTTGAAAAATGGGATTTGAACTGTGCCATTATTGGCGAGGTAACCGACACCGGAAGACTGCACTTTATGCACAAAGGCGAGCTGGTAGCCGACGTACCGGCCTGGGATTTGGTACTTGGCGGTGGCGCACCCGTGTACGACAGAGCCTACACAGAACCTGATTATTTTAAAGAAATAGCCCAATACAACATCAACAACATTCCACAACCCGATAGTTTACAAGGTGTTGCGCAATGTTTGATTTCATACCCCAACATTGCCAGCAAACGTTGGATTTATGAGCAATACGACTCAATGGTGCAGGTAAACACTGCAACCACCAACCGAGCCAGCGATGCGGCAGTGGTAAGGATAAAAGGCATGGACAAGGCCCTTGCCGTAACAGTAGATTGCAACAGCTACTACATACACGCCAACCCTGAAATTGGCGCTCAAATAGCCGTGTCAGAAGCGGCCCGCAACCTGGTGTGCACCGGCGCTGAACCCAGTGCGGTAACCAACTGCCTCAACTTTGGAAACCCCTATGTGCCACAGGTTTTTTATCAGTTTGTAAAAGCCGTAACCGGCATGGGCACCGCATGTAGAAAATTTGGTACGCCTGTAACCGGTGGTAATGTGAGTTTCTACAACCAATCGTCAGACCGCGGCCCCGTGCATCCTACGCCAACTATTGGTATGGTAGGTGTAATGGCCGATGTTAAAAAACAAATGACCCTTGATTTTAAAAATGAAGGTGATTTGATTTATTTGGTAGGCGAAAGCAAGGAGTGCATTTCATCAAGCCAGTATTTGTTGCATTACCATCAAGTAAAGGAATCGCCAACTCCATATTTTGATTTGGATACCGAATTTGAGGTGCAACAAAGCATAAAGAAGCTCATTGCTGAAAACCTGATTGCCAGCGCCCACGATGTGTCAGAAGGCGGTTTGTTTATTGCCTTGTTTGAATCGGCAATGGCTGGAAATAAGGGTTTTGCCATAGAAACCAAAGCAACTTTCAGAAAAGATGCCTACTTGTTTGGCGAAGCGCAAAGCCGCGTGGTGGTAACCGTAAAACCCGAGCAAAAAGCAGCTTTTGAAAGTGCTATGAGTGGCAAAGCCTTACAGTTGCTGGGAACGGTAACCGCCAACAACAAAATGACCATAGATGGTGAAGATTTCGGTTCGGTAAAGGATTCAAAGGATGTTTATGATAATGTGCTTCAAGCGCATTTGGGATAAGTAATGTCTGCAAGAAAGAGTCAATAATTTCGTTACGCTCGTGCTGAATTTGGTCGTTTACCGAAGTAAACTCCCGGCATTCAGCACTTCACAAGCCTCATTCTTGACCCTTTCTTATCAGACATTGAAGCTGCTTTTTAAGTCCAAGTGATATCTACAAGAAAAGGCCAATAATTTCGTTACGCTCGTGTTGAATTTGGTCGTTTACCGAAGTAAACTCCCGGCATTCAGCACTTCACAAGCCTCATTCTTGACCCTTTCTTATCAGACATTGAAGTTGCTCTCTAAGTCCAAGTGATGTCGCAAGAAACAGTCAATTATTTCCTTACGCTCGTGTTAAATTTGGTCGTTTAAGCCAATCATACCGCATATAATGCAATCATTTTACCCTACTCGCCACAGAGCGTCGAAGGAGCGTATATAGAATTTTGCAGGCTTGATGAAGTGCGAATGACTCTTTAAAAGATGCTTTACAAGCCCAAACAGACCTTCAGCCAAGTTTACCTTGATTGTTTAGTAAGTAACCACTTAGTAAGTAGTTACTTACTAAATTAGTACTAACCAAAATGTATTGGCAAAAGGTGTGTTTGTAGTTATTGTCAATTTCAATACGTGGTGGAAAAGCAGTGTAGCCCAGGTTATTTAAAATAAACTTCCTTAAGCCATCGCTTAAACAGCGGATCAAGTATCTCGTAGGTGCCATTCATTCCGTCAACCAACTCTTTGTTTTCAAGTGCTTTGCGGGTTGTTACTACATTAGCCGATGATCGCAACTTATACTTTTTTATCACTTCGCCGGTGGTAAGTCGTTCTTCGCCAAAACATATAGCCTTCAGCAAATTGGCCTGCAAGGAGGTTATTTGGTCCATATCTCGTTGGTAGAGTATCGAGTTTTGCATCAGCAGGTCATTCAAGCTGCTTTCCACAATTTCAACTGAGCATTTTCTTGCCGTATTAAACCAAACATTCAAAGCCAATTGTTGCACATAAAAAGGGTGGTTTTCGGCATATTGCGCTATAAGTTGGGCTTCGTTTTCAGTTATTGATTTTTTGGAATTTTCAAACTGACGCACAATGAAAGGAACCCAATCACTTTCGTGAATTTTATCTAAGAACATGATTTCGCCAAAGCGGTAAAATGGCATGGAAGAGCTGTTGAAAAATTCCACCATCATGTGTCTTTTACTGCCGTACATGCAGTAGCTCACCTGTTTGTGCAATTGCCAATGGGCGCGCAGCTTTTTTTGAAAAGCTACAGGATCGTCAAAAAAACCCACATTTTGAAACTCGTCGAGGCAATAGATAATTTTTTTTCCTTTGGCCTGAGCATATTTTTCAGGTACATCCAGTATTTCATCCGCCGATTTTTTCGAAGTTTCCCAATCAAGCTTCACGGCAAGTTTGGTATTGTCGCTTGCCTGGTAGCTAAAACTCGGAATCAGGTATTTAAAATAGCCTGCAATTTCCTTCACCCGGCTTTCCCACTTGCCTTTTATGGCATTTACAAAAGCTTCTAAATACTGCGTGTAAAAATCCTGCTCGGTTTTTACGTTAAACAGGTCAATAAAACAAAAGATGTAGTCTTTGTTTTCCGACAGTATTTTATCGGCTGTATAGCGCACGAGCGACGATTTGCCATAGCGGCGGGGCGAAATAAGCGTGACATTAACACCGTTTAAATAGCGCTTTTTCAACCATTCAAGCTCTTTAACACGGTTGGTAAACCTAAACGAATCGGCCAAATTGCCCACTATAAAGGGTTTTTCTTCTTTCATACCCCAAAGTTAGTAACAAAACACTTACTAACAAAATGCTTACTAAGTATTTACTTACTAAGTAAGTAACATACCAGGAAATATAGATTAAATTACATATAATTGTTTAGCAGTTATTTAAAAATCAACTATCCCAGGAATCACGCATTTCACGCAGGTTTTTCACCAGCCATTCTTGTGTTTTAAGCTTTAATTCATCGCCATTATTGGCAGTTATTTTAGCACCAAACCTTACTTTAACCCTTATTTTTCGTTGGCCGAAATGTTGAATCAGATGTGGGATAAACAATTCCTTGCCTACCCAGGCAATATCAGGATTTTCATATTCAATGGCGAGTGGCAACACAGGGAAGCCGCCTTCGGCACACACGAAAAACATACCGGGTTTTAATGGCAGCACTCCCGGTCCTTTGCTTGTGGTACCTTCCGGAAACACGAGTACGCTTCCACCCTTTTCAAGTCGTTCTTTCATGGCTTTGCGCGTTTCGTGTCGGCTGTTTTTTGAGTCGCGATCCACCCAAATGGTACTTATCAGCTTGCCGCCCCACCCCACCACGGGCCAGCTTTTCACCGATTTTTTTGCCACAATAACAAAAGGAATTTTTCCCGGCGTCACCACCAAATCTACATACGAGCGATGGTTGGCCATTATTATTCCGGGTGTTTCAGGTGCTTTGCCTTCTATGCTCACTTCAATTCCCATTATGTGGGTCATCAACCACTTCCACAAGTTGTATAGCTGAAAAATATGACGATGAGCGGCTCCAAAGAGTTTCATTACCACCCCTGCCAAAACTATTAACAGCGTGATAACCAAAAACAAAACCAATCGGTAAGTAACTCGCAGGTAGCGCATTCATTCAAACATAATGGCTTTGTTTCAATTAGCTTGCTGCTTTGTGCCATTTCAACAAATAATAACAATGGCCGCCGCTTTGGATTCTCCTTATTTGCGCAAAACAAATTGCTCTTTTTAAAGCTAGTTTTGCCGCTTTGCCATACCCATGCAGGAGTACCATATTTTTCATTCCATAAACCGATGGATGCCCGCCACCACGGGTTGGATTTTTGATCAGATGCATTTGTTTGACTTAAACAAACAAACCGTATTGGCTTCACAGCGTGTTGGTGTCGCTCCAGGCCTGCCACGTGCTGTTTTCAAACCCCAATCGCTCCTGAATTTTCGGAAAAACAGTTTCAGACGCCGTTCAATCAATAAAATTTCAGCCCGACAGAAAATACTGTACTCGCACTTTGGCAACCGCGCTTTTTTTGACATAAACCTAGCCTGCGACCGCCGAATTGCGCGTTTCTACGGATACGACCTGCACCGCCTACCGCACGAAAACCAGGAGTGGATAACGCGTTACCAACTACTTTTTGAGCAAGCTGACGTATTGCTAACCGAAGGGCCTTTTATGAAAAATGAATTGGTAAAAATGGGTGCTGACCATAACAAAATCGTAGTGTTGCCTTTAGGCATTCAGCTAACTGACCGATGGAAAACAAGGGAATTGGATGGACCGATGAACGTACTCATTGCCGGGGCGTTTAAAGAAAAAAAAGGCATTGATACCGCTCTCAAAGCCTGCTTTCGTTATGCGGAGCAAAGCGGCAATGTGCTGCACATTCATTTGGTGGGCGATGTGGTAAACGCCACCCAAGAAGATTTGGCCTACGCCGCAAAAATTGAAAACCTTATAAGGGAAACGCCTAAAAATGTACGCATCAACCAACACGGTTTTGTTGACAGAGAAACCTTGAAAAAAGTGGCTTTGCAAAGCACAGTGGCCGTATTGCCAAGTCAATGGGCGGCGGATAGAGACAGCGAAGGCGGATTTCCTGTGACTATTCTGGAGTTGATGGCAACAGGGCTTCCCATTGTCAGTACCACACACTGCGATATTCCTTTTGCGGTAAATGAAAGCAATGGAATCCTTTGCAATGAGCGCGATATTGATGCTTTGGCCAATGCCATAAACGAAATGACCCTGGAAAATAACTTGCACACCAAGTCGATTGGAGCCCGAAAAACAGTGGAAGAGCGTTTCAACTGGCAAAACTTAAGACCTTTGTACCACCAAGCAATAATAGGTTGAACAAGGCACTGTCGATAATAATACCGGTTTATAATAATCTGAAAGGATTGCAACAAACGGTGGCTGACATCAGGAAAAGTGAAATGGAGCTGATGTATGAAATAATTGTGTGCAACGATGGAGCTAACCGCCAAATAAGCGATTGGCTGGCCGATAGCGGACTAAAGGAAGTTGCCATTGAGCATAGAAAAGGCTCGTATTTTGCGCGAAACCGCGGCATAGAAGTGGCTAAAAGCGAAGTGCTTTTGTTTGTTGACGCCGACACCATAGTGCAGCCCGGCTGGTTTGAGCTTGTTGCCGAAAAGTGGGAACGCAATGATTACCTGGCATTCGATATCAATTTGAAAATAAAACCAACTGATTCATGGCTTAAGCAGTATTCGGCATTCAGCGAGTTTCAATGCCATAGCTATTGGAGCAAAAACCACTTTGGCCCCACCGCCTTTTTGATGGTGAAAAAGCGCATTTTTACCGAAACCGGACTTTTTGATGAATCATTGGCTTCCGGTGGCGATTTGGAATTGGGCAACCGCTGTTGGCACGCTGGTTTCAAAATGACATTTATTGAAAACAGCCACATTTACCACCTGCCGCGCAGCCTTTGGGCCAAATACAAGAAGCAAGTAAGGGTGTATCAAGGCATAAAAATGCTAGGCAAAAAATTTCCCAACCGCTTGATGCAACTGCCTGAAATAAGTTTTTTGGCACTATTTAAAAGCCCTTTAAAGATACTTTACACCCTGTACCATTTCAAAAACTTGTCTGCTTATACCAAAGGAAAATGGTCGGCTGCTTCCACCATTTCCGCCGAGTTTATCCATCAGGTAGTACATGCAATTGCCTTGGCAAAAGTGCTCACCACAAACAAAAAACACTTTGACTAATCCGCCTATAGTTATTCCTGTTTATCAGCGGGTTAAATCGCTTACCAAGTTGTTGTGGTCGCTTGAGCGAAGCCATATTCCGCAGGATACACTACTTATTTTTAAAAGCCATAAAGGCGCCGCCAATGAGGTATTAACTTTAGTAGAAAACTACCACTGGCCTTTTGGCGAAAAAAAACACCTGCACAGCGATGCAGCACTTGGTTTGGATCAAAACCTATTGGAATGTGGCGATTTAAGTCTGGAATTTGATGCGGTGGTAATATTGGAAGATGACCTGATTGTTTCGCCATTTTTTTACAGTTACGCTTTGCAGGCCATTACGCAGTACCAAACTGAAGAAGATATAGCCCAAATAAGTCTTTGTCAATATGGTCATCACCCCATTAGCGGCTATGTCAACTATTGGATTCAAGATGGATTTGATGCTTTTATGCTGCAAAAAACATCCACCTGGGGGCAGGTTTTTACAGCAAAACAGTGGTTACCTTTCAAAGAATGGCTTTCGCAACAAACTATTGACAAGCACAGAATACCTGAATACATTGTGAGTTATGGACCACAAAACTGGGAATTCCTGCACAATGCATATTTGATTGCAACCAACCGTTATAGTGTATGGCCTCGCCTTTCGCTAAGTACCAACCAAGGCAGCGCAGGTACGCACCACAAAAACGATATTGATGCCGGTTTTTTTCAAGTGCCTTTGCAAAATATAGCAACTGATTACTGTTGGCCATCCTTTGCTCAAGCCTTGAAATACGATGCTTGGTTTGAGCTGCATCCCTCCTTTTTTAATAGCCTGCTCAAAGAATTTAGGATTGATTTCCAACAAGTTGAAACTGACCTGCACGGCCACAAACCGCTATCCGTATCAAACAAACCCTATTGGCTTACATCAAAACCCTGTAATGAAGCCATTGCGAGCTTTTCATCAGAACTTAAACCAAAGGAAATCAATATTTTATGGCACATGAAAGGCGATTACATTAAATTGTGCCGCAAGGAAAACCTGGTAAAAGATGTGAAAAAAAGTACCGCTCAAAATGCATTGGAATACTTTGCCGAAGTACCGGACGTTGGGCTATGGAATTTTTTAAAGTTCAAGTGGCTTAAATATGTGGAAAGAAAACGGCTTTCGAAATAAGTGATTAGCCATTTTTGTGACTTTTATGAGCCAAAGCCCCAATCAACGATATGCTTAGAATAGGAATATTTTTCGGTGGAAAATCACGTGAACGCGAAATATCATTTGCCGGCGGCAGAACAGTGTATGACGCGCTTGATAAAACCATATTTGAGCCCGTGCCCATTTTTGTTGATGGCCTTGGCAACTTGGTAGCGATTGAATGGCAATACATTTACAAAGGAACCATCCGCGATTTTTATCCGCCGGCACAATTTGTTCCCATTGAAGAGCAAAAATTTCAGATTTATTCTGAGAGCCTTGGCGAGGCGGCCAATAGCGACAACCTGCTGTCGAGCATTGGAAGAAAAATAGAGCCTACTGAACTAAAATCCACTATTGATGTGGGCTTTTTGGCGCTTCATGGCCCGTATGGCGAAGATGGATTCATACAAGGTTTGTTGGATTTTTACGAAATTCCATACACGGGTTCAGGGGTATTTGCTTCGGCAGTGGGCATAAGCAAAGCGCTACAGAAAAAACTCATGAAAGCGGCGGCATTTAAGGTCAACAATTTTGTTTCCTTCAGCAGGGCGGCTTTTGAAAACGACAAAGAATCTTGTTTCAAAAAAATACAAACCCTCCATTTTCCAGTGGTGGTAAAGGCTTCCTCACAAGGCAGCAGCATTGGGGTGCACTTTCTCAACGAAAACAATTTTGAAGCATTTTGCCGCTGTGTAGAACAAACCCTTTTTAAACACAAACTACACAAAGACGATTGGGCGGCACTTGATGCAATTGGCAAAGAACAAAAGGTACGAAGTCTGTTTGACCTGCAACACGGTTTGGGGCTTCCGGTTTATATAGAAAATGAATTGGTTTTACTGCACAGCGAAGCCATTTCCAAGATTGACCAACACTTTAACAGCACATCTGAAATATGGCTGCAAAGCATTCACGGTGAACACCATATAGTGGTGGAAGAAAAACTGAGCGGCAAGGAGTTTTCGTGCATTGTGGTGCGCGACGAATCAGGAAAAAGTCTGGCACTGCCTCCTACCGAAATCAGAAAATCGCACGAGCTGTTTGACTACCGCTCAAAATACCTGCCCGGCATTACCCGCAAAGTAACGCCGATTGAGATTGCTGCTGAGCAAATTGATAGCATCAGGAAAGCTTGCGTAGCGCTTTTTGATTTTTTCGAATTCAATGTGTATGCGCGTATCGATGGCTTTATTACCGAAAGTGGCGAAGTGTTTCTAAACGACCCCAACACCACCTCAGGCATGATGCCTTCGTCATTTTTCTTTCATCAGGCTGCCGAAATTGGCCTTAGTCCAAAGCAATTTCTTACCTACATCATCCACCAAAGTTTGCTAGAACGGCGCAACAACAGCTACAACCCACATCCACTAAATGGGCTTATTTCAAGTTTTGAAAAACAACTTTTAAGCACTAAAAAACAAGCCGAACGAAAGCCCCGCGTGGGTGTCATCTTTGGTGGTTATTCATCGGAGCGACATATATCGGTAGAGAGCGGACGAAATGTTTTTGAAAAACTCAATTCGGCGGGTCATTTTGAAACCGTACCGCTCTTTTTGAGCAAAGATGCACAAGGCGACATATTGCTGCACAAAGTGCCTATAAACCTGATGCTCAAAGACAATGCTGATGACATTAGCGATAAAATTGCTTCCTTTAAAATAGCCCCTGTTATTGACGATATTATCAAAGAAGCACAGCAAATAACCACACATTTTGCGGGTGATGACTACGATTTTTTCCCGCGAAAAATTGCCCTTGAAGAACTGAACAAGGAGGTGGATTTTGCTTTTTTGGCCTTGCATGGTCGCCCCGGAGAAGACGGTACCTTGCAGCGCGAACTTGAGAAACTCGGAATTCCGTACAACGGAAGCGGTCCGCAATCGTCGGCCACAACTATTGACAAGTACCAAACCAACGAAATACTGTTACAAAACGGCGTGTTGGTGGCCAAGCACCGCATGGTGTGGAAAGATGATTGGTGCGATAACAAGGAAGAGGTAATCAAGCAAATAGAAGCGCAATACGGATATCCTTTTATAGCAAAACCGGCTGATGACGGCTGTAGTTCGGCTGTGAAAAAGATAAAAACGCGACAGGAACTTGAAGATTTTGCCGATGCCATTTTGCGGGATACGGAAATTCTTCCCGCGGCATTTTTCAGCAAACTCATGCTTAAAACCAACGAAGAGTTTCCGCAGAAGCAAGGCTTTTTGATAGAAGAATTGATAAGCCCCAATGGTGCCGCACATTTTATTGAAGTTACCGGTGGCATGCTCATTTACACCGAAGAAAACGGCCAAAAGAAATACGAAGTTTTTGAAGCATCGGAAGCCGTAGCCGAAGGTGGCATTTTGAGTTTGGAAGAAAAATTTCTGGCCGGTGAAGGTCAAAACATCACCCCCGCCCGCTACAGTCAGGTTCCTATTGACAATGCAACAATTTCAACCCGGGTAAAAGCAGCCTTGGCCAAAACGGCTGATTTATTAAATGTAGAAGGTTATTGCAGAATTGACGCATTTGTGCGAATTTTCAGCCCTGAAAAAGTGGAAGTTATCATTATAGAAATAAATTCTCTGCCTGGTCTCACGCCCGCCACCGCCATCTTTCATCAAGCCGCGCTGGCCAATCTGAAACCCGCCGAGTTTTTGGAAAAATTGATAACCATTGGTACAAAACGTAAATTATTGGCAAGTGCATAGAATAAAGGCCTTTTTTAAAAACATATTGGTTAAAACCCTGATTTTCATAGGGGTACTTACCGCCATAATTCTTTGGATCACGGATTGCAGCCTCAAAAAATCAACCTGTTTGGGCTGCGAAATCACCGTACCTGATTTTACAGGGCTCATGGAAAGCGATGTACAAAAGGTATGCACCGAACGTGGATTGAAGTATCAGATAAAAGATACCGCTTACGTGAAAAAACTGCCCAAACGATGCATGGTTGACCAAATTCCACCTTTTGAGAGCAAAGTAAAAGAGGGCCGCACCATATACCTGACCATAAACTCTGACAAGCCGCCTATGGCCAAGCTGAAGGATTTGAGTGGCAGCGTGGAACGACAAGCCATCAAGATTTTGGAGAATGCAGGTTTTGTGGTGAATCCCGACTCGAAATACGAACCCGACCCGGCAGAAGGCTGGGTACTGAAAGTGGAAGCCGATGGCGAAGAAGTGGAATGGGGCAGCCGTTTGCCAAAAGGCACTGTGGTTACACTCGTGCTAGGCGATGGTTCAAAAACAGGGGAGCCACTGCGCGCACCCGACTACCGCGGAGTAGAGTTTAAGAATATACGACGCGTAATGAGCATGCACCACCGTGTAATGGGAAAAGTTGACTCTACTTTGCTCATAGGCCCATCGTCGCAAGCGGTTATTTACAAGCAAGATCCGGCACCGCACGAAAAAATTAAGCCAAGTGACCCAATCAATATATGGATTATTGACGAATCAACGTTCAATACAGATTATGCACCATTTTTGGAAACAGAACACCCAGATTCAACTGATACGGAAGGTTAGTTTACTTCTTTTACTTTTCAGCAACACTATTGTTTTTGCTCAGTACGAAGAGGTTACGCCCTTGTACCGCAATCAGGTTATAATCAATTACCTTCAAAAGCAAAAAGATAAACCGGCGGCCTTGGCCTACAAAAAACTTCCGGTATTGTCTATCCCTTTTTTCGATGACTTTTCATCAACCAAAATTTACCCCGACAAAGCGCGTTGGGCCGATAGATCGGTGTATGTAAATAATGGTTTTGCCATAAATCCGCCCAGCCACGGTGTAGCCACTTTCGATGGGCTCGATAAAAGAGGGTATCCTTATAATGTAGATGGCAACAATTTTCCTAAATCGTGCGATACACTCACCTCAAACTACATAGACCTGAGTGGTTTTGGCGAAACAGATAGCCTGTATTTAAGCTTTTATCTACAGCAAAAAGGCATGGGCGAAAGCCCCGAAAAAGACGACAGTTTTATGCTGGAATTTCATGCCGAAAACGGCGAGTGGCGCGAGATGTGGGCTACCAACGGACAGTTTGACTCATCGGGCTATTACCCATTTAAACAAATAATGGTAAAAATACCCGACCGCGCCAGTTTCAGGTATTTCCACGATTCGTTTCAATTCAGGTTCAGAAACTATGGCAACCGAACCGGTGCCCTTGACCATTGGAACCTTGACTATGTATATCTGGATAAAAACAGAACGCAGGCCGATACCGTGCTTGAAGATGTGAGTATTTACAGACAGCCAAAAGGCCTTTTCAATGTGTATTATTCAATGCCGTGGCGGTATTTTAAGCAAGACCGCGAAACCTATCTCAATTCCACTATTGACTTTCACGTATATAATAAGGCACTCAACAAACAAAGCCCCGATATTTTCTATACCATACGCGATGCCAACCGCGTGGATACGCCCATGTACAGCTCATTGAGCGAGCGAAACCAAATCAACGATATCAGCCCGTTTACGCAGAAAACCGGTTCGCAAAAAAACATGCTTCCCTACACGTATTTCAACAACCTTGATACGCAAACGGCTAAAATAGAGCTGAAACTAACCGTAAAATCGAGAAACCTGGTGGGTGGTCCCGAATTGCTGAAACAAAACGATGTGATGGTAATTCACCAATATTTTGGAGAATACCTGGCCTACGATGATGGAAGTGCAGAAGGTGGATATGGATTGAAAAACACGCGACAGGGCGGCGTAGCGCTTAAATTCAGTATAAAAGGAATTGATACCATCAAGTACATTGCCTTTAGTTTTACCGGCGGCAACGAGGTACTGCCCGACAAGCAAAAATTCAATTTAATTATTTGGGAACGCCTGTATCCAACCCCTGTAGAACTAATGAAAATGACCGGGCTGCACCCCATTTATTCTGAATTGTATAATGGATTTGCACTTTATAAATTGGATAAACCGCTGGTAATAAGCGGCGAATTTTTTGTGGGCTGGGAGCAAAATATTGCCTATAACCTGAATGTGGGCATAGACCTTGACTACCGTTTTTTCAACGACAACAAGCCCAACCCCAATTTGTATTTCAATGCCGCCGGCACCTGGGAAAACTCAAAAATTGTAGGCACGCCCATGATTCGTCCGGTTTTTGGCGAGCACGCCATGCTTTCGGCTCCACGCATTGAGCGCCAAGCAGAAATAATATGTTACCCCAATCCGGTAACCAACGTACTACAAATTGTATTGCCCGATAATAACAACGGCATGGCAGCTATTTATAATACCAACGGACAAATGCTGCTCTCTGAAAATCTGGGGCAGCACAATATGCAACTTGATTTATCGGCACTACCGGCAGGCTTGTATTTGCTGCGAGTAGAAACAGAAAAAGGTGCGGTTTTCAATAAAACGCTGGTAAAAAAATAATATAGCAATAGTTTTTACGGTAGTTGAGTAATAATGATATGGACGACGGTCAGTTCCTTTAAACTTTATACCAATTCTCCCAATTTTCAATTTGTATTTTTCAATTGCTCCCTTTAAACCTTGAACTTTTCCCCTTTAAACTCGCATGCACCCAATTTTCAATTTGCATTTTTCAATTTTTAATTGCCCCCTTTAAACCCGCCCCTTATTAGGTTCGGGTAGGCCATAAACTTTAAACTCCAATTCCCTAATAGAAACCTTATACTTCTGCAATTTAAGTGGGTTATGGGCCTTCAAAATTCAATGCAATTTATCCCGTATAGAAGTGTCAGGTTTTTTACTTTAATCCCGCCCATTAAACCTTAAACTTTGAACTCCAATTAGCCAATTTTCAATTTGCATTTTTCAATTTTTAATTACCCCCTTTAAACCTTAAACTTTTCACCCTTTAAACTCAACTTCCCATGTCGCCCCATCCCCAGCCTTCCCCACGGGGGAAGGAGCTAAATCTCCTGTACAAAAATGTTATACTTTTTGACTCAAATGTGCTTCATATTTGCCACAAATACGTAATTACTCAATAACAATGCCCCTTTTAAACCTTGAACCTTAAACTTTGAACTCCAATTAGCCAATTTTCAATTTGTATTTTTCAATTTTTAATCGCCCCCTTTAAACTCCACATCCCATTGAAATTTTGCTCTCAAAACCCGCCAATAAGTGAGCTTAATCAGATTGAATACTTATATTTCGGGTTTATTATTGGGTCGCTATGATTTACTTGTAAAGCGACAACCCATAAGATTAGGTAGATGGTTGTTCTTGGTATGGGAGTGACTTGGCGAAGCATTGGAAAAGCTGTACAATTTATTAGTAAATGAAATGAAGCAGCCCTCAGATTAGAAGAAATTATAAATCAGGACGATGAATGAAACGTTCTGTAATCGACAAAACAACTCCGCGCCAAATTAGGCCCGGAGTTCGCTTCATCTGAAAGCCTGTGTAAGTTACGAGGACTATATTCTTATTGTATGATATTTATGATCTTAGTCTATTCCGCAATGCTTCATATCATGTAGCTTCTATAGTTGTACTTGCAGTTAGCCAAGATTTAATACTCATCTGACTTCTTGAGCTTCCAATTCGGTTTCCGCAAAGCCGGAAACCCGCTGTTTGTAAGTACAGGCTATGTCCGCTATTTTTTATTTGAGTGCATACCTTACGCGAGACCAACCAACTTGACAATAATTTAGTTTGAGTGGATTTGCTACAAAAAACTGGACAAAATATTAAGCGCGTTTTAAATTAAATTGTTGTTCAAATTCTTCTGGTGTTTTATAGTCTAAGTAGGCATGTATTCTCTTTTTGTTATACCATGCCTCAATATACTCAAACAAAG
>WGNN01000009.1 GCA_016124515.1 bacterium | reverse complement strand
CTTTGTTTGAGTATATTGAGGCATGGTATAACAAAAAGAGAATACATGCCTACTTAGACTATAAAACACCAGAAGAATTTGAACAACAATTTAATTTAAAACGCGCTTAATATTTTGTCCAGTTTTTTGTAGCAAATCCAGGCGCATATAATAACAGGCGGCGAGCGAGCTTATTTGATAGTCTATGCTGTTTTTCATTTATCAACATCAAGAGATTTTTATTATAATTTACCCCGACACTTTAGTTCATTTATTAAATGTGGGTGGAAGCAGATTTAGTTATTTGAATTTTGGTATTGGAAAAACTCTTTGAAACTCTTCGAAAATCCAAAATGATAAATTGACATTGAGTAAACAAAAATCATAACCATGAGTGGGATTTTATTTATGATAGATGTATTCAAAGTTACCAAACCTATAACCGCAGCAATTGTGGCAATAGAGAATAATACCAATGATAAAATTCTGGCCCAGTTTTTCCCTTTGTAAACCAACATCAAAAGGACAATTGTAAGTAAAAACCTTATTATTTGTTGTGCTAATTTTTTTGTTTCTATTTCGGGTCTGGTAGCATGGTAAAAATATATTGTATGAATTGAAATGAGCAAAATACTTATTGATATAAGTATGGTCCTTTTTTTTCCAAGCATCGCCAATTCATCCATTTCAATTTTCATTTTGTTGAAAACAAACATAGCAAAAAAAGGAAATGATAGGCTTGACGTATTTCCCCAAATAACTCGAAAATGGAAAAGCTTATCTCCGTAGCACTTCACAAAAAAACCGCAACAGCTCGTGTTGCGGTTTTTTAAAAATCAACCAAACTCTATTCAAAAATCCAGTGTAAATACACCTTCTAGTCCACGTGTTCTTCTATTATGGTTTGCATTTGTGCGCTCACAAGCTGTTGGTCGCCGGCAGGGTTTTGCAATTGCGCTTCAATAGTAAAATGTACTACATACATCGCTCGGCCATCAATACACGAATTATAGGGCTCTATATCCAGTATTTCAAGAAAAAACCGGCTGTCGTTGTCGGGCGCATAAGTCCAGCGCACATTTTGTGCATCGGTATAGTTGATGCTCGTTTCCACTACATGATTAAGCATATTGTTGTCGTAGCTACCGGGTATCAGCAGCTCGGCACTGTTTTTAACCGGCTTGTTGCCAAGGTAGGTAAAGCTTATTTCCACACGCTCGGTTTTCAGTCCTTCACCGGGTTCGCAGCCCGAAACCAAAACGGTTTGCCCAAGGGCATTTTCATTGGTTTTGGAATAAAACATATTCTTGCTGCTCACTTCACTACCTTCAAGATAGCTGGTGTTTTGGCCGTGAGCCAGGGAAACAAATAGTTTTTTAGGACTCAGCAGTAGTTCATTATTGTTGCTGCAGCTGCCAAGAAAGAGCGCGGCAAGTGCGGTTAGGTAAAATGCTTTCATAATGAGTGTGTTACAATTGCTTTGGTTCGCGATACAAAGTACATTCCACACACTGAGATAGCCACAAGTGGTAGTCGAAAACTCATGAAATCAGGAAATCGTAAGATTTAAACCAGTGCCAAAATGCCTTTTTTCACTTCACAAACGAACAGTTAAGACCAAAATTCGGCTGCGTTTTGCAATACGCAGGTGCCGCCATAGCTTGGGTGCTTATGAGCTGTTTCGATGAATGAATTCGTTGAAATAGTTTAATATTTAGACGGCATTCCAATTTATGGAATTAAAAACCCATGCAAAACCTGAATTCGATTCTGTTGAATTGGTAAAACTCGGTGTAAGCATCGCCGCCCCACCAACTGGCGCTGTAGTATTTTTTGCCGAACTGTGTTTTGTAGCCTCCGCTGAGTGCGTAATACAACCTGCGCGAGGTGTTGAATTTAATACCTGTGCCCACAAACATCATAAAACCACCTTTGGCTACTCCGCCATCGTAATTGGTGCCTGATATACTGGTGCCATAGCCTACATCAACCACATAAATTTGCGAAATGACTTTGTTGAACAAATCGCCGGTAACGCGCGCATAAAACGGCAAAAAGGTGGAATTATAAGCATAGTTGTCTATTGAAAGCCCCGCACCAAACTTGAATTTTGGGGTGTATTGGTAGCAAAGGTTTCCATTTAGTGTAATGCCGCCCTGCGTGTTGCCCCAATTGTTTTGGCCAAATGGCACTCCAAGGCTGAATTCGGCAAAAAGACCGTTGCCCTGTGGGGTGCGCACACGTGGCGTACCGTTCACCGCTTTTTCTATGGCCATGTGGTCTATGTTGCTTTTGGCTACTACAAATACATTTCCGCCAAATACTTCAATCTTCACCATATTGGTATCTGCCGACTCCACAATTTTGCCTCTATATACAGCACCGTTCTTCATGTAAATAACATCTTGATTTACTTGGGCTAAAGCCGAAATGGCGCCGAAAAAAAAGCAAAGAAACACAGCTGCTCTAATCATAAAAGTATCGAAATTCGTAAAGCAAACATCCGAAAAAAATTAGTGGTTGCGCCGTGCAACCTTTAATTAATAAGTCCGTTTGCCATGAACTTAAGTTTAAAATCAATGAGACGCAATTTTGTGGTGTTTTTTGGTCTTTTTGGCCTCTTGGCTTTTTCGCTTACTGCCTGTATAAAAGACTCATGTACTTCTACCAAAGTGTATCTGGAATACACACCGGTGTACAAAACCATGACCGAAATACGAAACATGGTGGCTGTTGAAAAACCGCAATCGCTGCAAAGTCCGGGTAAAATATACCTTATGGGCAACTACCTGTTTATAAACGAATTTGGTAAAGGCATACATGTATTTGACATCAGCAACAAGGCAAACCCTACCGCACAGGCTTTTTTAAATGTGCCCGGCAATGTGGATATAGCCGTGTATGGAACTTACCTCTACGCCGATAATTTCATCGATTTGGTGGTTTTTGACCTGTCTGACATCAGCAACATATCCGTAGCCGGAAGACAGGAAAATGTGTTTCCCAACAACCTGACCATCAACAACAATGTGAGCTACTACGAGCTGGACCGCAGCAAAGGCGTGGCCTATGATTGGGATATAACCGAAAGAGAAGTGGCCTGCGACGAAGGTGGCATTTCGCTGCGTTCGGGTGTGCTCTATATGGAAGATGCAGCCACTGCGCGCTCTGGCGGAAATAGTGCCATGCAAAACGGCGGAACTACCACGAGCGGACAAGGTGGTTCAATGGCGCAGTTTACCATCATGGACGAATACCTGTATGTAATTGACGACTTTTCAACCATGCGTTTGTTTTCGCTTGCAGCACCGGCTACACCCTCGTTATTCAAAAATGTTGAGCTCAATGGATCAATAGAAACCATTTTTCCCTACCGAAGAGACAATACCAACTACCTGTTTTTGGGCGCTACCAATGGCATGTTTATCTACGACAACAGCAATCCGGCATCGCCCGAAATGCTTGCCCAGTTCATGCACATCAACAGTTGCGATCCGGTGGTGGCCGAAGATACATACGCTTTTGTAACCCTGCGCAGTGGCAATGCCTGCGAAGGGTTTACCAACGAGCTGCAAGTGGTGGATATTGAAAATCTGGCAAATCCCTACCTCATTAAATCGTATGAAATGCACAACCCGCATGGTTTGGGCTACGACCAAAACCTGTTGTTTATCTGCGATGCTGAAGAAGGGTTGAAAATCTATGACTTGCGCAATGGCGTGGACAATGTGAGCGGTCACCAATTAGCGGTATTTAAAGGAATGACCGCATACGATGTAATAGCCTACAACGGCACGGTAATACTTACTGCCGACAACGGATTTTACCTGTACGACTACAGCAACCCCGATAAAATAACCGAAGCCGGAAAAATCGTGTATTCCGGAATGTAGTTAATAAAGTAGTTAATGTGAAAAAAAAGGTTGTTTACACGTGTAAACAACCTTTTTTTAATTTGGTATTTTGGGTATTCTCAGGTTGGTGCCAACCACTTCATTAAATCGCTGTGCGAAGTAAGTCACCAATTCAAAGGCATTGCCTTTTACCGGCGTGGGTTGGTTTACATAAAAATAAACGGTATCAAGCCCTTTGTCAATCCAAATATTCAGTCGTTCTATCCAATTGTCTATTCGTTGGTAATCGCTGGGGTGCAGCTTGTTGCCCATAAGTCTTATATATACCTTGTTGTTGCTCAGGTACATGTGTAGCATATCGCGGCGTTCGGTATTGTCGGTAAACGATACCGCTATGTGGTTGTCGTGAAACTGATCTACAAATTCTTCAACTATTTGTTGGCTTTGGTAGAATACACTGCTGCGCAATTCTGCCGAAAGGTTGAAATGAGCCGGAACGTTTTTGGCCAGGGTAAATAACTCGGGCAGGCGGTTGGCCTTGAAAACCGAGGGCAGGTTGATGTTTAGCGAACCTATTTTGTGGCCAATAATTTCCATTCTTTCAATAAAAGCATCCAAATCGCGCAGCACATCGTAGTCGGTCAGGTCGCGTTGGTGGCTTATATATTGGGGCACTTTTATAGAAAACCTGAAGTGCTCGGGTGTTGAGTCATTCCAAAGTTGTACGGTTTCCAAATCGGGCAGGCCGTATTTGGTGGCGTTTATTTCCGTTGAGTCGAAAACCTTGGAGTAGTGGAACAAGTAGTCTTTTCTGCGGCTTTTGGGTGGGTACAATTTGGCCACAACTGTCTTGTCGTTCCATTCGTCGGTACCGAAATAAACTTTGAGCGCAGTAGTTCTGCTTCCACTCAAATATTTAGTATGGGCAGTATCCACCTCCACTAAGGTGAAATCCATTTCATCCAGATTGTCCAAATACGTTGACTTCATGTCATTTTAAAAATCGAAACCGAAACCGCAAAATGGCTATCGCGGTTTTAGTGTTTTAATATCCTGCCTTATTTCGGTGAGGATATCGTTTAGCGAGCGCAAATTAATGAATTGTTGTTCGCTATCGGGCAATTTAAAGCTTATTAATCCCAAGGCTTTCCACACTTCCACTATTTCATCGGTTGATACCGTGTAGGCTTTGTACTCTTTATTGTCGCTAATAAACAGCAGCTCATGGTTTTGCTGTACTTTGTTTACCAACCGTTTGTACACCACTCCATCGTTTTTGGTGAGCACTATGTAGCATTCAAAATCTTGTATATCGTGCCAATTGGCCACATATTCTGCAATGATATAGCTGCCCGATTCTACGGGAAGCATGCTGTCGCCGGTGGTTTGGAAAATGCGGTAGCTGCGTTTGTGCGACAACTCGGGAAAAGGCATGACAAACTGTGGCAACTGACCTACATACTCAGGGTCGGCAAAGCCGCTGAGGTAGCCCGCCGCGGCTTTTACAGGCACCAAGGGTACGGTTTCTTCTTGTGTTACTTCATCTACCACCACGGGCAGCACACGCAGGTTTTGCCCCGACACATCCTGACTTTTTCTCGTGCTTTCATCCATTTTTACTTCTACCAGCTCGTGAATGTTGCAAGCAAAAAAACGGGCAAGTAGTCGCAAAGTATTTAAGCGGGGTTCGGCCTTGCCTTCTTCATAGGTTCCTATTACTGCCCTTTTTACGCCAATCTTTTCGGCCAATTGAGCCTGTGTCAGTTGTTTCTTTTTCCGCAGGTAGCGCAGGTTGTATGGCAGGTAACTCATTCATCAAAAATAAAAAAAGGGGCGCAATGGCCCCTTTCTATGTTATGCAGTACTTGTTTATACTCAGTTGGAATCTGTTGGCTGCTCGAAAAATTCACCTTCAGGGGAATTTGCATCGCCTGTATTGTTAAGAGTGCCTTCGTCAATAGTATTTGTCGGTGCACCACCATCAGGTGTAATTCCAGGGCCGTATGGATCTTGTTTAGGGGCGGTTACATAGCTGCTAAGCACTACAAGTACCAGCACCGCACCACCCAATATCCAAGTAGCTTTCTCAATAACATCCACACTTTGCTTGGCACCAATAATATTGGTAACACTGCTGCCGCCAAATTGCGATGAAAGCCCGCCACCTTTGGGGTTTTGGATAAGAATAACCAGCCATAGGAGTAAACAGGCGATGATGATAAGTATGATAAGTGCGGTTAACATGTTATTGCTCTTTCAGTTTAAGTTCTTCAATAAGGCCGGCAAACTTCTGCTTTTTTTCCGGTTTTAGCAACATCAGTTTTTCATAAACTTTAATAGCCGCCCCAAATTTTTCTTGTTTTATATAAATTTTGGCCAGTGTCTCCGATGCCAAATCACCGGTATCTTCAAGCGAATTGTCGGCTTGCGGCTGTTCTTGGCGTGGTATGTAGCGTTTGTCTATTTGTTGTGCCTTGCTCAAAAAACCTTCAATAAGCTCCAGCGATCTCGATTTTTTAGGGGGTACTGAAGATTCACCATAAAATTTTTCAAGGTTAAAGGCCGGGCCGGTTTCGTAGCTTATTTCCTGTTCATCAGAAAATACAGGACTGTCTGCCGAGGCGGATTCTATAGGGCCTGAAACTTTAAAGTTGAGCGCAGGAATTTCATAGCTTTCAAGGGGTGGCGGGGGAGCCGATTGGGCTACCGGGGCTTTGCCAAAGAGCTCAAAAAGCAACTCGCGGTGGGTGGTTTGCAGCGCCAGTTTCGACAACTCGTCCTTAAACTGCAAACTCTCGGTGTGGTACAGGGCGCGGGCCAACAGCAAGCGGGCGGTTTGGAAATAGGGAAACCGTGCCAGTATTTCTCTCAAAAATTCAATATCCTCCTTTTCAAAAGCTGAAAAGCCCGGGCTCAGAAGGGTATTGAATTTTTGTTTGCTGCTCACTACCAGTTGTTTATGGTGGCGTTGTAAATATCTATGATGAGTTTGTCGGTTATCTCGCCAATCAAACGGTCTTCTACGCTGCTCAGGTCGTCGCTGCTGTCAAAGTCAACAAACTGACTGAAGTCGCGGTCAAAACTTTTGCTGTCGTTAATGGTATTTACAAACACCACGTGCACGGTCATATTGAGCCTTGTACGCGCAGGCTGATCGGCTTGTACCGCCAAAAATGAGGTTTGGTATTGGGTAATAAATCCACTCAGATCCCAATCGCCTTTGTTATTGGTTACCGTTAGCGGCGATTCGCTTCGGTATTTGTCTTTAAGCCCTTGGGTAAGCACTTGGCTCAAAGCGGGGGCTACTATGGGTGCTTTGTTGTCAAAATAATGGATGGCTATCGACTCAGCACCATCGGTTTGAAAATCGTTGAAACGATAGACACCGCAATTGAAAAGACTAAGCGGAGCCAGCAACAGCAGCACCATGAAACGAAAAGTTGACATACTATAAATCTTCAAGACTAAATTCCTTGATTTTTCTATACAAGGTGCGTTCCGAAATGCCCAACTCGGCGGCGGCGGGTTTTCTTTTGCCGGCATGTTTGTGCAAGGCGCGTTTTATCATTTCCTTTTCCTGCTCCTGCAGCGATAGGGTAGGGTTGGGTTCAGCCTCGCCGTTGCCAAAGTCGGCTATTTCTTCATGTGGCACAAAATCGTCGTGACCTGCGGTGGCTGCCGGTGTTTCAGGATAGCCATTGCCATTGTGGCCCAGCAGGCGGCGGTAGTCTGTAGTTGGTCGGCCTTGTAGGGTTGATATCAAGTTGTACATCATGGCCTTGAGCTCCGACACATCGTGTTTGATATCAAAAAGAAATTTGTAGAGCAACTCGCGTTCGTTGAGTCCTGCGCCCGAGGCTGCTTCGGCCACGGGAGTCAATTCAAATTTCTCTTTGGGTATTTGCGGCAGGTGCTGCGCCAGAATTGCGGCAGTTATCAATCTTTCGGTTTCCAATATAGAAATCTGCTCCACCACATTGCGCAGTTGGCGAATGTTGCCCGGCCACGGATAGTTCATCAGCATGTTTTCTGCATCGCCATCAAGCTCTATTGCCGGCACTTTGTATTTGTCAGAAAAATCGGAGGCAAACTTCATAAACAGCAGTGGAATGTCTTCTTTGCGTTCGCGCAGGGCGGGTATGTGTATGGTTACCGAACTGAGTCGGTAGTATAAATCTTCCCTGAATTTGCCTTTTTCGGCGCGCTTTAGCAGGTCGCGGTTGGTGGCAGCTACCACGCGCACATCGGTTTTTTGCACTTTTGAGGAGCCCACTTTTAGAAACTCGCCGTTTTCGAGCACCCGCAGCAAGCGCGATTGCGTTTCAAGTGGCAGTTCCCCAATTTCATCAAGAAAAATGGTTCCGTTATTGGCCGTTTCAAAGTAGCCTTTGCGTGCATCGTGTGCCGAGGTGAAAGCTCCTTTTTCGTGGCCAAAAAGCTCAGAGTCTATGGTGCCTGAGGGAATGGCGCCTGAGTTTACCGCAATAAAAGTATTGTGCTTGCGTCGGCTTATGCTGTGTATAATCTTTGAGAAGGCTTCTTTTCCCACGCCGCTTTCGCCCAAAATGAGCACCGTAATGTCGGTAGTGGCCACTTTGATAGCCATTTCAATAGCGCGGTTGAGCAGTGGAGAGTTGCCAATTATTTCAAAGCGGTTTTTAACCGATTGTATTTGTTGTTTGTCAATCATAGGGTGTCAACTATTTCGCCAAGCAAGGTGGCGCTGGTACAACTGTTCACTTTCACCTGCACATAGTCGCCGGCTTGGTGGCCTTTGCCTTCAAACACCAGCATCTTGTTTTGGTCGTTGCGTCCTTTCAGTTCGTTGGGGTTTTTCTTCGAAACGCCTTCAATAAGCACTTTAAACACTTTTCCTACATCGCGTTTGTTGCTTTCAAGTGCGTGCTCGCTTTGCAGGGCAATTACTTCTTGCAGTCGGGCTTTTTTCACTTCTTCGGGCACGTCATCTTCGTATTTTCTGGCGGCCAGCGTGCCGGGGCGTTCTGAGTAGATAAACATATAGGCGTGGTCAAATTTCACCTCTTGCATCAGGCTCAGGGTGTCGCGGTGTTCTTCTTCCGTTTCGCTGCAAAAACCACAAATAACATCGGTGCTAAAGGCAATGTCGGGGATTATGCTGCGGATCATGGCCACGCGGTTCAGGTACCACTCGCGGTCGTAGGTGCGATTCATTTTGTCGAGTATGCGCGAGTTGCCCGACTGTACCGGCAGGTGTATGAAATTGCAGATGTTGTCGTGCTTTTTCATGGTAAGCACCACCTCTTCGGTGATGTCTTTTGGATGCGAAGTAGAAAAGCGAACCCGCAAATCGGGGTGCACTTGTGCCACCATATCAAGCAGACCTGCAAAATTTACTTCTTCCCCGCTTTCGTTTTGCCAGCGGTACGAATCAACGTTTTGCCCTAGCAGGGTAACTTCTTTATAACCTTTGGCAAACAAATCGGCGGTTTCGGCAACTATAGAGTGCGGGTTTCTGCTGCGCTCGCGTCCGCGTGTGAAAGGCACTACACAAAAGGAACACATATTGTCGCAGCCGCGCATGATGGAAACAAAAGCGGTAACCCCGTTTGAATCGAGCCTGATGGGGGATATATCGGCGTAGGTTTCCTCGCGTGAAAGGAAAACATTTACGGCTTTTTGGCCTGTTTCGGCGGTTTCTACCAGTTTGGGCAATTCGCGGTAGGCATCAGGGCCCACTACTATGTCCACCACTTTTTCTTCTTCAAGCAATTTGGTTTTCAGCCGCTCGGCCATGCAGCCCATTACGCCCACCAACAAGCCCGGGTTTTTCTTTTTGGCAGCATTGAAGTGGTCAAGGCGGTTGCGCACGCGCTGCTCGGCATTATCGCGTATGGCGCAGGTATTTACCAATATCAGGTCGGCTTCGTTCAAATCCTTGGTGCTCGAAAAACCATTTTCAAGCATTACCGAGGCTACAATTTCGCTGTCGGCAAAATTCATTTGGCAGCCATACGATTCTATATAAAGTTTTTTGGTTTGCTGCGTATTGAGGTGGGCAGGTAGGTCAAGGGCTTCGCCTTGTCTGCTTTCGTCAATTATTTTGTCTTCTATGGCACCGCGCATGTACTGTTGTTTGGTTGTAGTCAAACTGCAAATTTAGTCAAACTGACAGCTTGTCAGCTTAATTAATCAATCTTATGAAGGCTTAATAAACATTGGTTTGGCTATGTATGTTTAATGGCTAATTTTGAATGATTAAAAATAAATACCACTACAATGGCACATGAATTACCTAATCTAAACTATGCATACGATGCACTGGAGCCACATATTGATGCGCGCACAATGGAAATACACCACTCAAAACACCACGGTGGGTATGTAGCCAAGCTCAATGCAGCCATAGAAGGAACCGATGCTGAAAATCTTTCAATTGAAGATTTGATGAAGAATGTTTCTAAATACGGCGGCGCTGTGCGCAACAACGGTGGCGGACACTTTAACCACTCTTTGTTTTGGTCAATAATGAGCCCCAATGGCGGTGGCAACCCAAGCGGTGCCCTTGCCGATGCTATCAACAGCGCATTTGGTTCATTTGATGAGTTTAAAAAATCATTCAGCGATGCGGCAGCTACACGCTTTGGCTCAGGTTGGGCCTGGCTTTGTGTAAAAGCCGATGGTTCGCTCTGTGTATGTTCTACTCCAAACCAAGACAACCCCATGATGGACATTGCCGAGTGTCCGGGTACTCCAATCCTTGGAATAGACGTGTGGGAACATGCCTATTACCTCAACTACCAAAACCGTCGTCCGGATTACATTGGTGCTTTTTTCAATGTAATTGACTGGAACAAGGTAAACGAAAACTACCTGGCAGCCAAAGGATAATTATCCTGTAAACTGCTTATAATTGAATAAGCCCTGTGCCTCTTTTTGGTGCGGGGCTTTTTTTGTGCAATGTTTCGGTAAAAAATATTTTGCTACCCAACGGAATAATTTGGGCTACAGTCGGTTTGGTTTGCAAAAGCGTGGCTTCGCACTACATTTTCACCACCATTTGTCCTGGCATTTTTCTTTGCAGCAGCCATTTTATTACTTGATAATTTACTGCCTTATATACAAATGGATTTCAGGCCATTAATTGAGAACATTGACCTTGGTGTGGTGCATCATTTGCCCGATGGCACAATAAGCTATGCCAACAAAGCCGCACTTGACATTGTAGGCTTGAGTTTTGATAAACTGCGCGAACGGCGTGCTGCCGATGAAAAATGGTCGGCGGTAACAAGCCAAATGAATCCACTTGATACCCACAACAACCCGGTGGATATAACCTTAAAAACAGGCATAGCGCAAAAAGATGTATTGCTGGGTTTTTTGCCGGGCAAAGGAGATGACTACCGATGGATAAAGATGAGCACCCAAGCACAGGTTTCTGAAGCGGGCCAAGTGACGGGGGTTTTTGTCACCTTTAAGGATGTAACAGCTCAGAAACGGGCCGAAGACCAACTGCTTGCCTCCGAGCGAAAGAGTAGTCATTTGCTAGATTGCGTGCCCGATGCCATATTTACATTTGACCACAGGGGCAAAATTGTGGATTCAAATAAGTCATTCAAAAAATTGCTGGTGCTTGATGATGAAGCCGAACTGTGGCTTCCGCAAGTGTTTGAAATAGCTGTGCCCGAGCCTAAAAATGCCGATATTGACTGGTGGTGCAGGCATTTGAAACAACAGCGCAGGCTCAAAGCCACTGCCGGTTGCGGGTCCATACAGGTAGAAACCGGATTGGCTAAATACCAGGTTGGAACTGAGGAACACGGTATATGTGTGCTGAAAGATATTTCGCAGAAAATAGCTTCTATTGAAGCCCTGCGGGAAAGTGAAAATCGCTATAAAGAACTTGTGGAAGGCACCCACGACCTGGTGCAAAGCGTGGACGAGTATGGAAATTTTTTATTCGTAAATGAATCGTGGAAAAGAAGGCTTGGCTACCATGCCCATGAGGTGAATAACCTGAAGTTGTTTGATATTCTGCACGCCGACTCAAAAGAACATTGCAAAACCACTTTTCAGGAGGTATTGAAAGGTAAGGTAGTGGATACCATGGAAATAAGTTTGCTGAGCAAAAGAGGGGAACGCTTGACGGTAGTGGGCAATGCGGTGCCGCGCATGAGGCAGGGAAAAGCCATTGCCACGCACAGTTTTTTTCACGATATATCAGAACTGAAGAAGGTTGAAAATGATTTGAGAGTAAGTGAGCGGAAATTCAGGGCAGTGGTGACCAACTTGCCCGGCATGGTGTACCGCGCCAACACAGATTGGGGAGTTTCGCTGATAAGAAATGCGCAAAACCTGACCGGATATTCCGATGCGGACTTTTTGCAGGGAAGGGTAAATTGGTTTGCACTAATAGTGGAAGATGACCGCAAACAGGTGATAGAAAACTCTGAATTACTGCTTACCCAGCCGGTTTCTACCAAGCACGAATACAGGATAAAAAGGAAAGACGGAGCGCTAAGGTGGGTTACCGATTACAAGACTTCCATTTTTGATGAGTCGGGCAAATTGAGTGGTATTGACGGGGTGGTTTTTGACTCAACTGACTCGAAAGTGGCGCAGGAAAAGATTATTGAGCAGGTAAGGGCCTTGCGCAGAATTGCCTATGTGAGCGCGCACCATACGCGCCGACCACTAGCCAATATTATGGCTTTGCTACCTATGCTGAACGGAGAAATGCACCAACAAGCCAATCTTTTCATGCAAAAGGAAGTAAACGAATTAGACCGCGTAATTCATGAAGTGGTCGCCATGGTGGAGGGCACGGAAGGATGAAAGTTTTGAGTTTTCGGTTATCAGGCGATAGGCGATAGGAGATAGGTGATAAGTGATGGGTGATAAGTGATGGGTGATGGGTGATAAATGATAGGTGATAGGTGATTTGAAATCAGCAAATTAGCACATCAGCACATCGACAAATCAGCACATCAGAAAGTAAGTCTCAACACGCGAAGCGTGAAAGAGAACCAACCCATTTTCAAATTTTCAAATCTCCAAATTTTCAAATTAGCACATCAGAAAGTCGGTTTTGAATCTCGTTGAAAACGAGACAAGAGATTCCCCAATTTTCAAATTTTCAAATCTCCAAATTTTCAAATTATCGCATCAGCACATCAACAAATCAGCACATCAACAATTTATTCCACGGTAACCGATTTCGCCAGGTTGCGTGGTTGGTCCACATTGCATCCGCGCATTACAGCTATATGATAGGCCAAAAACTGAAGTGGTATTACATTTACCAATGGGGCAATAACACCATCTACGTCAGGAACTTCGATTATGTGGTCGGCCAGCGATTTTATTTCAGACTCTGATTTATCAACTATGGCAATTACTTTTCCTTTTCGGGCTTTTACCTCCTGTATGTTGCTCAATATTTTGTCGTAGTGCTGATGGCTCGTAGCGATAACCACCACCGGCATGTTTTCGTCAATAAGAGCAATAGGGCCATGCTTCATTTCGGCGGCAGGATAACCTTCTGCGTGTATGTAGGAGATTTCTTTAAGTTTAAGCGCGCCTTCAAGTGCAATGGGGAAGTTGGCACCACGGCCCAAGTACAAAAAGTTGGTGGCTCCTTTGTATTCTTCGGCAATGTATCTGATGGCTGTTTCCAACTTGAGCGAAGCTTCAATTTTTGCAGGAGCGTTGTGCAGGTGGTACAAAATATCGTGGTAGCGGCTATTTGAAATGGCTCCGCGTTTGTGTCCCAAGTAGGTGGCAATAAGGGTTAGCACAGCAAGTTGTGTGGTAAATGCCTTGGTTGAGGCCACTCCAATTTCGGGGCCGGCATGCGTGTAGGCACCTGCGTGTGTGGCGCGTGGTATAGATGAACCCGCCACGTTGCAAATGCCAAATACAAAAGCACCTTTTTCCTTGGCCATCTCAATAGCAGCAAGGGTATCTGCGGTTTCGCCTGATTGCGAAATGGGTATTACAATATCTGTTTCACGGATGAGTGGGTTGCGGTACCTGAATTCTGATGCGTATTCAACTTCAACCGGCAGTCGTGCCAAGTCTTCAATCAGGTATTCGCCCACCAAGCCAGCGTGCCACGAAGTACCACAGGCTATGATGATGATGCGCTGTGCATTGATAAATTTGGAAAGATTGTCTTCCAATCCCGCCATTTTTATCATGCCTTCTTCCAGCAGCAACCTACCGCGCAGGGTATCGTATAGGGCGCGGGGTTGTTCAAATATTTCCTTTAACATAAAGTGGTCAAAACCACCTTTTTCCAATTGTTCCAAGCTTATCTCAAGCTCGTGTATGGTTGGGGTTTGGGCCACATTGTCTTTAATGTTGGTTATGTTGTAGCCGTCCTTGTCCACGCGCACCATTTGGCCGTCTTCAAGGTATATTACGTTGCGGGTATATTCTACAATGGGTGTGGCATCTGAGGCCATAAAAAACTCACCGTTGCCAATACCCATTACCAGCGGACTTCCTTTGCGT
>WGNN01000006.1 GCA_016124515.1 bacterium | reverse complement strand
CCTCGGGCAGGTTTTTAAAGAAGGGCGCTTCTTGTATGTAGGTAGATTGGTTGTCCCAGTCATACAACTTGCCGGTAGGCGCATTCAGGGCTTGCCAGGTTTCGTCGCCGTCAAAAGCGGTGGCATAGTTGGCCTTGTAGTCCTCAGGGGTGAGCACCTTTTTCATTACCTCATTAATTTCTGCTTGAGTAGGCCATAAATCGCGCAGGAACACAGGTTCTCCGGTCGGTTGCTCACCTACGGGTTCGGTTTCAAAATCAAAATCCATTCTGCCGGCCAATGCGTAAGCCACCACCAACATGGGCGATGCCAGGAAGTTCATTTTGATATTGGGGTGAATGCGCGCCTCAAAGTTTCTGTTGCCTGAAAGTGCCGAGCAAACCACCAAATCATTTTCTAAAACAGCTTTTTGCACATCGGCTTTCATATCACCCGAGTTGCCAATGCAAGTGGTGCAGCCATAGCCCACTACGTGAAAACGAAGGGCTTCAAGATAAGGTAGCAAATCGGCTTTGGTCAGGTATTCTGTTACCACGCGCGAACCCGGAGCCAATGATGTTTTTACCCAGGGTTTTATATCCAAACCGAGTTCCACGGCTTTTTTTGCAACCAATCCTGCACCCAACATCACACTTGGGTTTGAGGTGTTGGTGCACGAAGTAATGGCCGCTATTACCACCGCGCCATCGCTCAGGTGGTAGGTCATTTCGCCACTTTTCATGGTAACACTGCGAATGGAAGTAGCCACCTTGGCGGGGGCTTCTACGTTTCCACCTTCATCGGCCCATTTGGAGCCATAGGCCAAGCCTCGTTGGGCCGCGGGCACGTAGTCGCGGCTATAGTTGTTTTTCAGCAACTCTATTACTTTTTCTTTTGAGTTGCGAAGCAATATTTTGTCTTGCGGACGCTTTGGTCCTGAGATAGTTGGCTCTACTGTTGACAAGTCGAGCGACAGGCTATCGGTATAATGAATATTATAGTTTTCGTCGCGCCACAGCATGTTTGCCTTGGCGTAAGCTTCCACCATTTGTATGTGTTCTTCGCTGCGGGCGGTTTTGCGCAAGTAATCAAGGGTTTGGTTGTCAATAGGCCAGTGGGTATCGGTACAGCCAAACTCAGGACTCATGTTTGAAATTGTGGCCCTTTCGGTAACTGCCAAATCGTCCAACGCATTGCCATAAACTTCTACAATTTTACCTACCACGCCTTTGTCGCGCAGTAATTTGGTTATAGTGAGTACCAGGTCGGTAGCGGTAGCGCCTTCGGGTAGTTTGCCTGTGAGTTTGAGCCCCACTACCTGTGGCAAAATCATGTAGATAGGTTGCCCCAGCATGGCAGCTTCGGCTTCTATGCCGCCTACGCCCCAGCCCAGTACGCCCAGGCCATTTACCATAGGGGTGTGTGAGTCGGTACCCACCAAAGTGTCGGGAAAAAGGTAGCCATCGCGGTCCTGAACCACTTTGGCCAGGTATTCCAGGTTTACCTGATGGCAAATACCCATGCCGGGCGGTACCACACTGAAATTGGTAAAGGCTCCCTGAGCCCATTTCAGCAATTTGTATCTTTCATCGTTGCGTTGGTACTCAAGGTTCACGTTTTTTTGAAAGCTAACCAAGGTGCCATAGTAATCGACTACCACCGAGTGGTCTATCACCATATCGGCGGGCACTATGGGGTTGGTTTTGCCGGTATCTTTGCCTTTTCGGGCTACTTCGCTGCGTATCGAAGCAATATCAACAACGGCAGGTACACCGGTAAAATCTTGCATGAGTACGCGTGCGGGGCTGTATGGAAACTCTTTCTTCCCCCCTGTTTCCTTCCAGTTGAGGAGGGTGTTGAGGTGTTCTTCGCTTACGGCAAAATCATCAAAATTTCTGATGGCATTTTCGAGCAATATTCTAATGGCATACGGAAGACTCGCTACATCCTTTCCCTGTTTTTGCAGCTCTTGTAAGCTAAAGTATTTGCGGGCTCCCTGCGGGGTTTGGAGCTCTCTTTCAATTCCGAAAAAATCTTGTTTTTTGTTCATAATATCTGATGAGCTTTAGTGGTTGGTTGTAACATAGGTCAAAATTGCATAAACTACAACAGACCGCTGTAATTTAAATGTTAAACAAGCAAAATAGTTTAGTGAAAGGGGAAGCGAATGAGAAATTGAATAATGATTTGCATTTGTTTGAACCCATTGATGCCTGACATCAACCCAAGTCCGGCAAATTAGAGTTTGAACTCCGTTGCAAAAAGTCGTCAGGCATCTTGCAGATGTCAGGCGACAGTATAGATGCCTGACACCTTACCAATGAAAGCTTCTTATTCTCGAAATCAACTCTAACAGGCTATCGGTCCAAAATTTCGAATCTAAGGCCTAAACATTCGGCCTCTTATATTTTTAGTATGCCGGGACATAAATTATGATTAGTAAAGTTTCAGAAAATAATTATTGCGCCACAGCCACGCATCTGAAACCCACTTGACTTACCGAGCCGGGCTGCACCGTTCCATCTTGCAACAATTCAGCGACATTGTCGTCTAAGCCAACAAAACACTTGGTGTTACGCGCTATATTGCGGTTTTTATAGCCAAAAATTTCGGGTGTTTTGTGCGATTTGATGCGTTGGTTATTTGCCAATTTATAATCATCGGCAGTAGGCAAGCTAAAGGCAATATTCAAGTCCGGAAATTTGGTTTTGACCTTTTCAGTGCGCCATTTGCAGAATGCCAAACAATTGGCCATAGATACACCAACCACCGGCATCTGCATAAGGGGATTGTCAGGTGTTATGTCCTTGAATTCAACACCGTACACATCTTTAAACTCTTGAGCAGGATAAAGTTGCACCTTCAGGTCGGACTTACTGTCAAGCACAAACCAAAAATACTCTTTGTTGGTCACCTCGTTTTTGTCTAAATACCTGCCTGAATCTATTGGCAAGCAATTGGGCACGTACAATAGAAAGAAAATTATGGCTGATTTCATATCGAAAATTTTAAGCGAAAATAATTGAAAATATTGTGCGATAATGTTTTACAAGCCAAAACAATAAGAACCAAATGGCTGGACTGCAACAAACTGAATTTCATTTCAATCCTGTATGCAATACCAAACTGCATTACCATAACTTAGAAAATGGCAATGATGTATCCGAAGCTTCCAATGTGAAAACAGCAAATGGTTCAATTTTCCCAAATTTTCCAATTTTCATGTAACCTTTCCTCAGTTTGCATAATTTAGCCCTTTTTAAGAACATTCAAACCGTAGATATATGTCTTATAGAATCACATCGTTTGACCAATATGAGAAGGAATACAAAGAAAGTGTAGAAAATCCGGAAGCCTTTTGGGCCGAGGTAGCCGGCCATTTTTCGTGGCAAAAACCTTGGGAAAAAGTACTGGAGTGGAATTTTGACCAACCTGATATCAAATGGTTCAAGGGTGCCAAATTAAATATTACTGAAAACTGTCTGGACCGACACCTGGCAAGCCGGGGTAACAAACTGGCCCTGATTTGGGAGCCAAACGACCCCAAAGAGCGTTTTATAAGATACACCTACCGCGAGCTGCACCAAAAAGTATGTCAGATGGCCAATGTAATGAAGCGAAACGGCATACAAAAAGGAGACAGGGTATGCTTGTACATGCCCATGATACCCGAACTGATGTTTGCCACACTTGCCTGTGCACGCATTGGTGCGGTGCATTCGGTGGTTTTTGCCGGTTTTTCGGCACAGGCATTGGCCGACAGAATAACTGATTCAAACTGCAAAATGGTGGTAACAACGGACGGTTCTTACCGAGGTGCCAAAGAAGTACCCATAAAACGCGTGGTTGACGAAGCCTTGGAAGATTGCGAATCGGTGCAGAAAGTGGTGGTGGTTGAACGCACCAATTGGGGTGTAGCCCTGCAGGAAGGTCGCGATGTATTTTATCACGAAGAAGTAAAACTGGTGTCTGATGATTGTCCGGCCGAGCCCATGGATGCCGAAGACATGCTTTTTATACTTTACACATCGGGCTCAACCGGCAAACCCAAGGGGGTAGTGCACACCTGTGGTGGCTACATGGTGTATGCAGGTTATTCGTTTCAAAATGTGTTTCAGTATGATGAAAGCGATATTTTTTGGTGTACCGCCGATATTGGCTGGATAACCGGCCACTCGTATATAGTTTATGGTCCGCTGCTCAATGGCGCCACTACACTTATGTTTGAAGGTGTACCCACCTACCCCGATGCAGGTCGTTTTTGGCAGGTTTGCGACAAACACTCTGTAAATCAATTCTATACTGCGCCCACTGCTATACGCTCGCTCATGGCAGCCGGCGATGAACACGTGATGAGCTACAGCCTGAACTCGCTGCGGGTAATTGGCTCGGTGGGCGAACCCATAAATGAAGAAGCCTGGCATTGGTACAACATCCACGTGGGCAAAGAGCGCTGCCCGGTGGTTGATACCTGGTGGCAAACCGAAACCGGTGGTATTATGATTTCGGCCCTTGGCGAACACGGCCCCACCAAACCTTCGCATGCAGGCTACCCACTACCGGGCGTGCAACCTGTTTTGCTCAACAACGAAGGAAAAGAAATAACTGAAAATGAAGTAGAAGGTTATTTGGCCATTAAATTTCCTTGGCCGAGTATGATAAGAACAACCTATGGCGACCACGACCGATGCCGAAATACATATTTTTCTCATTATAAAGGTTATTATTTTACCGGCGATGGTGCCCGACGCGATGAGCATGGTATGTACCGAATAATAGGTCGCGTGGATGATGTAATAAATGTGAGCGGACACCGCTTTGGCACCGCCGAAATTGAAAACGCCATAAATGCTGATCCCCACGTAGCCGAAAGCGCTGTAGTAGGTTATCCGCATGCCATTAAGGGGCAGGGTATTTATGCATACGTTATTTGCAAGAAAAGCCCGGATAACTTTGACAACCTGCGCGCTGAAATAACCGAAACCGTAAAACAACAAATAGGGCCCATTGCAAAACCCGATAAAATACAGTTTGTGAGCGGCTTGCCTAAAACAAGATCAGGAAAAATAATGCGCCGTATTCTGCGAAAAGTAGCGGAGGGCGAACCCGACAAACTGGGTGACACATCAACCCTGCTCGATCCTAAAATTGTTGAAGAGATAGTAGAAGGTGCCTTGTAGTTGAAGTGAAGAGTTGAAAGGTAGTTGGAATATGTAGATAGGCACTGCGTAGGTTATTTGGAGTATTCATAGCCTCCGGTTCAACTAATATCTAACTACCCTTGGTTTGAAAGAGTTGGTTTCAAATGCATTACATACTAAAATGCCGCTCACACAAAGGCGGCGTTTTATTTCATCTTTTTCCAAGAGCTTCTCAATCCATCCCAGGGTAATAAGCCAATGATTGGAATATTGTTTATAATAATGGCTCCGGTTTTGTTTGTCATTCAAAAATCATTTTTCAGGTTTTTGATAAAAATGGTGAAGATGATAAACGAACCGCTAAATTCATGGCAGGTTTCTTTCTTTGAACTAGGTGAATATTTTTTTCTATTCCTTACCTATTTGTCATCAATTTCCCTATTGCTTTTGGGTGTTTATTGGGTCTTGATATGGCTTTTATATTGATAAAAAATGCGAGTACTTAGGAAGTGACAGAAAAGTTGTTAAATACTCCAAACCTCCTCATCAGGCGAATCCACTCCGTAGTGCTCGCTCAGTTTTTTCATTTTCTTTAAATAATAGGCCGCGTTGTAGCACATAAATCTGCTTTGTGGTTATGGGCCAAATATAATGCAATTTTCAGCTTGCAGCCGGGCTCATGGCTATAGAATCAACTGAAACATGCAATCCATGCAAGGCAACACCCTGCAACAACTACCTTTGTGCCAATGAGTGCAAAAAGTCAAAGCGAAATTCTGGAAAAGTTGGGCATTGAGAAGTTGAATGCCATGCAACACCGTGCTATGAAAATAATTGGAGGCGGAAACAACCTGCAATTGCTATCGCCCACTGGAACGGGCAAAACCCTGGCGTTTTTGCTGCCATTTGTTTTGAAAATAATGTCGCTTAAACATAATGAAACTACATCCAAATTGCGGATGTTGGTCTTGGCTCCATCGCGTGAACTTGCTATGCAAATTGAAGCTGTAGCAAAAAATATGGGCAGCGGACTCAAGGTAAATGTGGTGTACGGCGGTCGCCAAATTGCCAAAGACAAAGCCGAGCTAAAACAGGATCCGGACATATTAATAGGAACACCGGGCAGGGTAGCCGATCATTTTCGCAGGGGAACCATCGATATATCACAAATTGCCTTTTTGGTACTCGATGAATTTGATAAATCTCTCGAAATTGGTTTCGAAGAAGAAATGAAGGAAATCATAGCTGCGCTAAACCAACAGAAGCAAACCGTACTTACCTCAGCCACCGCTATCAACCATTTGCCGGAATATGTAGGAATGGGAAATTTTGAATTTCTGAATTTCTCCGACAACAAGCCCAATGATTTTCTTGAAATCAAAACTATTATATCACCCGACAAAGACAAACTTCCTGTATTGGTAAAAACCTTGAGATATCTGGGCGGCGAATCGGGTATTATTTTTCTTAATTTCAAAGAGTCCATTCAGCGTGTGAGCGAATACTTGAACAGCGCGGGTATAGCCCACGGCTGCTTTTACGGCGGTATGGAGCAATTTGATCGCGAATTGTCACTCATTAAATTCAGGAATGGCACGCACAGGTTGTTATTGGCCACCGACCTTGCCGCACGCGGAATTGATGTACCCGAACTCGGTTTTATCATTCACTACCACTTTCCTTTAAAAATGGAAGAATTTACCCATAGAAATGGGCGAACCGCTAGAATGCAGAGCGAAGGGAAGGCTTTTGTTTTAAAATGGAATGAGGAATCATTGCCTGAATATATGCAGGAACTTGCCCCCGGCGGATTTGATGAAGAAATAATAAAGGAGGCACCATTACCGCCGATTTCGCACTGGCAAACCATTAGAATTTCAGCCGGGAGAAAAGATAAAATCAGCAAAGGCGATATAGCAGGTTGGTTGATGAAACAAGGTGGATTGGATAATGAATCGGTGGGAATGATAGAGCTAAAACCCGACATGGCTTTTGTGGCCATAAAATCCGGTAAACTAAGCAGACTTCTGACCCAACTGAACAACAACAAACTCAAAACCAGAAAAGTAAAAACAACCCTCGTCTAACCCTTTAGGCGGTCAGCGGTCAGCCCGCTGAAAGGCGAGCCTACCCGCCAAATGAGAAAAAACTTTATATTGCCCCGCAAACAACACAGAAACGTTTGAAGCGAGCATTGGTTTTTTCCATCTTTTGGCTTGGGGCTTTGGTAGCTATGGCACAAAATGGCCAAACCGTACGTGGCAAAATAATTGACGCCGATACTAAAATGCCTCTCTACCGCGCCCGGGTTTTTCTGGTTTCGGACAGCATGGCCAAAGGTATGGTCACCGATTCTACCGGCAATTTTGCTTTTAAGGATGTACCCACCGGCCGACACACCATAAAAGTGATGCACCGCGGACACAAAACCAAAGTGCTTACCAACGTGGTTGTTTTGTCGGGCAAGGAAACCGTGCTCAACCTGAGCCTGCAGGTAGCAGCTTTTTCTGACGAAGAAGAAACCGATACCAAAACGCATACCGGCGAGGTGGGCAACGAAATGGCTATGGTTAGCGCCCGCGAGTTTAGTGTTGACGAAACCGTGCGCTATGCCGGCAGCCGTGGCGACCCAATTCGAACGGCACTCAATTTTGCAGGGGTGCAGGGGCTTGACGATTCCAGAAACGACCTCGTAATCCGCGGCAACTCGCCATACGGCCTTGCCATACAAATTGATGGGGTAAATATTATGAACTCAAACCACTTTGCCACACCGGGTACCAATGGCGGTCCGCTCAGTAAAATAAGTTTTAAATGCCTCGATAACTCCGATTTCTATTCGGGCTCTATGCCGGCAGAGTTTGGCAACTGCTCATCAGGCGTGTTTGACCTGCGCCTGAAAACGGGTAATAACCAAAAACACGAGCAGGGCATATACTTTGGTGTATTGGGTACCGATGTGTTTGCCGAAGGTCCTATAAACCGCGAAAAAGGTTCTTCTTACATTTTCAACTACCGCCGCTCAGTCATCAATTTGTTTATGAATGCGGGGCTTGATTTTGGCACCAATGCGGTTCCTTTTTATCAGGATTTGAACTTTAAACTAAACTACCCCAAGAAAAACGGTGCTGAATTATCGTTTTGGGGAATAACCGGCAACAGCCGCTCTTCAATAACCCTTAGCGACGATACCAAAGCCGTGCCCGAGCTGTATGGCGACAACGACCGCGACCAATATTCAGAATCAGGTTTAGATATTTTGGGCCTTACTTACACAAGGCCGCTCAATACCAAAACATTTCTCAAAGCCACCATTGCCTATTCCAAAGGATTCAATTTTGGGCACGACAACTACATCGTGTCGCGCGATACCTTGGCCGATGGTTCTTTTAATCCCAAGGGAGTAAAAACCACACCTTTTGTGGGCTACAACTACCGCAAAGACAAATACACCCTAACCTCGTACATGAACCGCCGCCTGGCTGCCAACAAATTGCTCAAAGTTGGCTTCACCGCCGAGGCGTTTGATATGCGCTATTATGACAGCGTGCGTGTGACCACAAGCCCCGATTGGGTGACACAAAACCAATGGACCACCCGATGGAATTCTACGGAAGTACAATCGCTTTGGCAATATTTTGCGCAGTACAAACAAGAGTTCGGGCAAAAATTTCAGGCTACGCTGGGGCTCCACGGAACTTATTTTACCCTGGGCAATGGAAAATCGTTGATTGAGCCGCGCATGGGCTTCAGCTACAATTTTGCGGCGGGCAAAACCCTGTCGTTTGGTGCGGGGCTTTACTCACAAACACAACCACCCTACATGTATTATTACCTTGGCCAAAATGCCGATAATAACAATCCTGTAGCCTACAACAAAGGCATGGGGCTCACCAAAAACTGGCAATCGTCGCTGGGCTACAACTGGAGCATTACCCCAAACCTAAACCTGCACGCCGAAACCTACTACCAATATTTGTACAATATTCCTGTTGAAGTACAACCATCTGCTTTTTCGCTCATCAACACAGGGACGGGATTTTCAAGGGTTTTTGCCAATCCATTGAAAAACAGCGGAACGGCTTATAATTATGGACTGGAGCTGAGCCTGCAACGCTACTTTAGCAAAGGATATTCGCTGTTGCTCAATGGCACACTCTATCAGTCAAAATACAAAGGCAGCGATGGGGTTTTGCGCAACACCAACTTCAATGGCAACTACATGGCCAATGCCCTGGGAACCCGCGAGTTTAAGGTGCGCGAGCACGCAACATTTGGCATAGGCACCAATGTAACGTATTGCGGCGGGCGTCGATACGGAAATTTTGACCTGCAAAAAAGTACACAGCAAAAAGACGTGGTGTGGCAAAACAGTGGCTACAACCAACACAAATACAAAGATTATTTCAGACTGGATTTGCGCCTTACTTATACCATCAACCTGGAGAAAACCACCCACGAAATAGCCTTTGACCTGTTGAACATACTCAACACCAAAAATGTGCTCTCGTATGCCTGGGCGCCCGGGCTAAATGCCAATTCAAACTTTGCGCTCCGGCAGCAAATTGGTTTCCTGCCATTGTTCTATTACAAGCTTGATTTTTAGCAATTGTTAGTGGTAAATAAAAAAAGTCAATGCGAATTTTTCGAAGAATACGAATGAAGTTAATTGTAAGTAAAGAAATCAAAGATTACTTCAAATATGCACTGGGTGAAATAGTCCTGGTAACTATTGGAATTTTACTAGCATTATCCATTAATACTTGGAATGAAAACAGAAAGAAAGTATCCCTTGTACAAGAATTAATAAATGAATTGAACGAAGAATTACAGTTTAATATTTATCGGATTTCATACGTGGATACTTTTACCGGTCAATCGGGATATTCTTTCAAGATGAGAGATTGGCTTTTGGCATTGCGTGTTGAAGCATTGCAGGATGGAATTGACTCTTCAGAGAAGGCTTTGATATTTGGATCTGAACTTTGGATGCATAATGCCTTTAATTTAAGTTCTGATGTCTACCATACCATGGTTGAAACCAAAGTAATCAATATGTTGGATGACTCCGTAAAACTTGCCATCAGAAAATACTATAAACTGATAGAACGCGAGGAGTTTTACAATATGAGTAATTTATCAAGCATTAAAGAAGCTGTATCAAACTGCCGATATGGTTATGGAGAGCTAAGTCGAGCATACGCCTTAGATTCAAAAATTAATCTCAATAATTATAATTGGGTTTTCGATAATAGTTCCAAAGAATTCATAGACTTGAGAAATTGTTTTGAAACAACTTACGGAGCTATGCATGATTCCAGAAGCCGAATGATCAATATTATTGAAGAGTCGCAAAAGCTTAAAGTGATAATTTCACCACTAACAGCACCTAAGCTACATTAAAACGTTGGCTTAGCTGCAAAACGTTACCGCCCGCTATTGGTCTTATGTCAATCAAACACAAGGCCATTGGTAGCGGCAATTAATGCGGCTGGCTAAAACTATTTTTCGTACTTGTTGTTAATCCACAAATTGCCGCATCTTTGACAACAGAAACCGCAAGCCACAAATTGAAAGGCTCAAAAAACACCCTATTGGACCGAAAGTCTGATCACATTGAACTGGCGTTTCAATCGCAAACCGATAAGTCAACCATAGACGAAAGGTTCTATTACGAACCCATGCTCGCCGGACACCAGCAACATTTACCACAATTTACATTTGACGGCAAAAAACTGGGTGCGCCAATTTGGGTGAGCAGCATGACCGGTGGCACCGAAAAAGCACACAAAATAAACCACAACCTGGCGCGTGCCTGTGCCGAGTTTGGTATGGGAATGGGCTTGGGTTCATGCCGTCCTCTGCTTGAGTCAAATGAGCGTTTCGACGATTTTAACCTGCGCCCGCTCATGGGCGACAACCTTCCATTGTATGCAAACCTGGGTATTGCGCAAATAGAACATCTTTTAACGCTTGGCAAACAACAACAAATAACCGACCTCGTTAAGCGCCTGCAAGCCGACGGTTTGATAGTGCACGTGAATCCTATGCAGGAGTGGCTGCAGCCCGAAGGCGATAGATTTGGCAAAACACCCATTGAGCTCATTACCGAATTGCTTGACAAAACAGAACTGAAAATAATAGTGAAGGAAGTAGGGCAGGGATTTGGCCCGCAAAGCATGAAAGCCCTGCTTAAAATGCCTTTGGTAGCCGTGGATTTTGCCGCACATGGAGGAACCAATTTTGCCCTGCTCGAAATGCTGCGCCATACAGGTTCGCATTTCGAAAACTACAGCCAACTGGCTCAAATTGGGCACGATGCCAACGAAATGGTGGAAATGGCCAACCGCATTGTTGACGAGGAATACGAAGTAAACACCCCGCAACTCATTATATCGGGCGGTATCAAAAACTTTCTCGATGGCTACTACCTTATTCAGAAGTCGCACATGCCGGCGGTATATGGTCAGGCTTCGGCTTTGCTCAAACATGCACAGCAAGGCTATGATTATTTGGTTGAATACTTAACTTCGCAGATTGAAGGCCTTAAACTGGCTCATTCATACCTGCGTATCAAGCGATAAGAAGATGAACATTAAGGAGTTTAAAGACAAAGCCATTAGCGGATTTTCAAAGCTCACCAAGCAAGAAAAGCTTGAGTGGCTCCTGAGCAATGTTTTTGAAAATCCACGTGAAGTTATTCGCGAGTTTGCCGAATACTGGCACAAAGACGAAACCCGCCAAAAGGTTTTTGACGAGATAAGTGAGAATACACTCACCAATTTTTATTTGCCCTACGGCGTAGCGCCCAACTTTCTTATCAATGGCAAAATGTATGTGGTGCCAATGGTTATAGAAGAAAGCTCGGTAGTGGCTGCGGCATCAAAAGCAGCTAAATTCTGGCTTGACAAGGGCGGATTTAAAACCACGGTACTTTCTACCACCAAAATTGGTCAGGTACATTTTAAGTGGAGCGGCGATGCGGCAAAACTGCGTGCCTTTATGCCTGAACTGAAACTTTCGCTTATTCAGGGTGTAAAGCACCTTACCGCCAATATGGAAAAACGCGGGGGCGGAATACTGGATATTGAATTGATAGATTTTACCGATCAGGAAGAAAACCTGTACCAATTGCGCGCAAGTTTTGAAACCTGCGATTCAATGGGCGCCAATTTTATCAATTCGTGTCTGGAGGAGTTTGGCAAATTGTTGCCCGAGTTTATCAGAGCCAACGAAGCATTTAGCCAAAGCGAGAAGCACAGCGAAGTAATCATGTGCATACTTTCCAACTTTACCCCCGAAAGCCTGGTGCGTGCGGAGGTAAGTTGCAACGTAGAAGATTTTGGATTGGTAGAAGGAATGCCCGCTGAGCAGTTTGCCGAAAAATTTGCACAGGCGGTGCGCATAGCCGAGCTTGATCCATACCGCGCTACCACCCACAACAAAGGTATTTTTAATGGTATAGATGCGGTAATACTTGCTACCGGAAACGATTTTAGAGCCATAGAAGCCTGCGGGCATACTTATGCCGCCAAAGACGGGCAATACCGCAGCTTGTCGCATGCCGAGGTTAAAGACGGGGTTTTCCGTTTTTGGCTTGATTTTCCTATGGCGGTGGGCACCATTGGTGGTCTTACCAAAATACACCCACTAGCCAAGCGTTCGCTTGAATTGCTTGGACAGCCAAGTGCCAAGGATCTCATGCAAATAGTAGCCGCTGTAGGGCTGGCACAAAACTTTGGTGCGGTTAAGGCGCTTACCACATCAGGCATACAAAAGGGACACATGAAAATGCACCTCAATAATATCCTGGCCAATTTTGAAGCCAACGCCTACGAAGCCGAGCGCGCAAGAGAATATTTCCTTGATAAGGTGGTGAGTTTTGCTTCGGTGCGCGAGTTTTTAGATAAATTGAGAAAAGGTGCTATGGGACAGCTGAAGGCCTAATTCAGTGCGAGTTCTTGTCTTTAAAGCCCACGGAAAACTCATGCTTACCGGCGAATACTTTGTGCTCGATGGAGCCAAAGCGCTGGCTTTTCCTACCGTCATGGGGCAGAGTTTAGAGTTTAAAACTCAAAGTTTAAAGTTTAATGTACAAGGCCTGCCCGAACCTTCCGGGGCGGGTTTAAAGACTGAAGAACCATTGAGCGGCGGATTGAAAGCTGAAAGGGAAAATGATGAAGTGAGCAGCTTGCGTGCTCAAAATCCTGATAAAATTTATTGGCGGAGCTTGGACCATGACAACGAGCCTTGGTTCGAAACCGAAATTGACTGCGCCACGCTTGCATCTACCAACCAAAACCAAGTAGGGCAAAAGCTTGAACAAATTTTGAGAAAGGCCCGGGAACTAAATCCCGACTTTTTGCTGACAGGTGGAGAAGTAACGGTTAAGTCTGATTTCAATCTTCAATGGGGTTTTGGCAGCAGTTCCACTTTGGTATCGTTGGTGGCACAATGGGCGCAAGTAGATGCCTACCAAATTCAGTTTGCCTGCTTTGGCGGTTCAGGATACGATATTGCCTGCACAACTGCCGCCGGACCGGTTTTATACCAACGCTGGCCGCAGTCTCAAGCCAAAGCGCTCAGTCTGCATTTTCCATTCAGCGAGCAATTGTATTTTGTGTATTTAGGCCAAAAACAAAACTCACGAGATGGCATTAAACACTACAGGGAAATGCCAAGTGATAAAAGGGAGGCCTCCATTGCCGAGCTCAATAAAATAACTGAGGCGATGCTCACATGCAATACGTTGGAAGATTTTGGCAAACTGCTACAGGCGCATGAGCAAATAGTGGGAGAGGCCATGGCTACCGCACCCGTAAAAGAGCGGTTGTTTGCCGATTTTGACGGGCAAATTAAATCGTTGGGTGCCTGGGGCGGCGATTTTGTGCTCGCAGCATCAAGACTTAGCGAAGCGGATACACATCACTATTTCAAGAGCAAAGGCTACCCCACCATTTTGCGCTTTAGCGAAACCGTGTGCTAAGCACTTTGCGCCACAATTCTGTACCTTCGCAATACCAAATTTTTGAAATTGAAAATAGAAGCAAAAAGCGGTTCAGTGGCTTGGAAAAGCCCTTCAAATATTGCCATTGTGAAATACTGGGGGAAATATGGCAACCAATTGCCTGCCAATCCCTCGCTCAGTTTCACGTTATCAAAATCTATAACATTCACCTCAGTTGATTTTGATGTGGATCCGAAAAGGAAAGAGCTGGAGTTGGATTTTGCTTTTGAAGGCGCACCGGCACCCAAGTTTGAAACCAAAATAAGAAGCTACTTTTCAAAAAACTCAGCTGACTTTCCGTACCTGAACCACCTGAAGCTCTCAATTGCCAGCGAAAACAGCTTTCCGCACTCCGCCGGTATTGCTTCGTCGGCTTCGTCAATGAGCGCCCTGGCCTTGTGCATGGGGAGCATTGAAAGCCGCATGTTTGGTGGTTTTGCCGATAAAAAACAGTTCAGAACCCGCGCCAGTCATTTGGCACGTTTGGCCTCGGGCAGCGCCGCCCGCTCTGTATATGGCGGTTTGGTCTGCTGGGGCGAAAGCGAAGCCGTGGCCGATAGCAGCAACTACTACGCGGTGCCGGTAAATGAAGAAATTGACGAAGTATTTACCACTTTTCAAGACGCCATTTTGATAGTTGACTCAGGGCAGAAATCGGTGAGCAGCAGCCTGGGGCACAAGCTTATGGTGGGGCATCCCTACGCTGAAATGCGCTATTTTGTGGCGCGAAACCACGTAGAGCAACTGAAGGAAATAATGCAAAGCGGGGATGTGAAAGCCTTTGGCAAAATATTGGAAAACGAAGCCCTGGCCTTGCATGGTTTGATGATGAACAGCGACCCTTCATTTATTTTAATGAAACCAAATACGCTAAAAATAATAGAGTTGGTGCGCCAAATACGCGAGACGGAAAAAATGCCCTGGTACTTTACCCTCGATGCCGGCCCCAATGTGCACCTGATGTACCCGCTTGAAGAAGCCAATAGAGCTGAAAAGTTGGTGAAGGAAGTTTTGATGCCATTTACCGAAAACAATCAGGTGATTTTTGACCACGTGGGCAAAGGACCTGAGATGATAAAAGAATAAAGCAAGTATGACCGCCGAGGAGTTCAAATCGCACTTGAGACAAGTAACCTTTTGGGACAGCCCATTGCCCCATATTGATGTGGACGCCCACAAAAGGTATGTGATTTCGAGAATATTCACTCATGGTAATATGGATGAATGGCGGGCCATGCGCAAATACTATGATTGGGAAGTAATTATAGAAGAAATGAAAAAGGTGAGAAGTCTTGACCACATGACCTTAAATTTTTGTGCAGAGATGTTTCATTTACCACTTAACGAATTCAAATGTTACAACGGAGAGCGGTTAGACCGGAACTACTGGGGGTTTTAGTTGTTTAAGTTGAAGGATTGACAAATCAGGAATTCATATCGCACATGACCACATCCACATTTTGGGATGTAGATTTTGATGAGGTCAACTTACTTGAAAATAAGAACTTCATAATTACGCGAATTTTTATGCGTGGTGATTTGCCTGAAATACAAATGGTATTGAATTTTTACGGCAAAGAACAAGTGCTTGAAGCTTTAAAATCGGCACAGTATTTAGATGATCTTACACTGAGTTATTGTGCCACTATTTTTCAAATACCCAAAAGCCATTTTAAATGTTACACAGAGAAGCAGTTAAATCCGAACTTTTTGGGCTATTGATAGAGCTTTTTCACGACAACTACTTCAATGATTTTTTTCTTGTCGGTGGCACTGCCTTGGCGCTAAAATATGGTCATAGGGTTTCAGTTGACATAGATTTATTTACCCGTAAGGAAATTAATAATGAAGAATTGCTCCACAAGGTTCACGACTTCGGAAACGTATCACTCACGGGTTCAAGTAAAGGGGGGCTAAATGTGCTTATTGATGGCATAAAGGTCGATTTTGTGAGACACGATTATCCTTTGATTAAGCCTGTAGAAATATATGATGAGTTTAAAATACTATCTAATTTAGATATTGCCGCCATGAAAATGGGTGCAATAATCAGCAGAAGAAGCAAAAAGGATTTTATTGATTTTTTCAGGTTGTCAAAAGAGTATTCATTGAACCAAATGTTGGATGTCTATTTTCAAAAATATGGGCATCAGCTCTTTACAACGGCTATTTTAAAAAACCTGACTGACTTTGGTATGGCCGATACGGAGCTCACACCAAAATTATATATACAAGAAGACTGGGAAACGATAAAATCCGCTATTCAACAATTTGTGATTGATACAACATTCAATGCCTGAAAATACCAAAAAAGACATACGCTCGCTGAGCGAAGAACAACTCATTGCCTTGTTTGCCGATATTGGCGAACCGAAATTCAGGGCCAAACAAGTGCACCAATGGCTGTGGCAGAAAGCTGTGGCCTCCTTTGAGCAAATGACCAACCTGCCCAAATTGCTGCGCGAAAAACTTGAAGCACAATTTGAAATAAGGGAAATTGAGGTGGTAGATGAGCAAATAAGCCAGGATGGCACCATAAAATTCGGTTTCAGGGTGTTTGACGGCGAGTTTATAGAAGGTGTGCTCATACCCAAAGACGATCGCATGACCGCCTGCATTTCAAGTCAGGTGGGCTGTAGCCTCACTTGTAAGTTTTGCGCCACCGCCCGGCTCGACAGAAAACGAAATCTCGATTTTTTTGAGATTTTTGATCAAGTGGTTATTATAGATCGCAAGGCACGGCAGCACTACGGCAAGCCACTGAGTAATATTGTTTATATGGGCATGGGCGAGCCGTTGCTAAACTATGCCAATGTGAAGCGCTCTATAGAACACATCACCTCTGCCGACGGATTGGGTATGTCGCCCAAACGCATCACCCTCTCTACGGTGGGCATTTCAAAAATGATAAAAAAGATGGCCGACGACGATTTGCGCATCAATTTAGCGGTAAGTCTGCATGCGCCTACCAATGCCAAACGCGGACAAATAATGCCTATAAACGACAGCAACGACATAGAAGGCGTGGTGGATGCCCTTGAATATTGGCACCAAAAAACAGGTAACCGCGTGACGCATGAATACGTGATGCTGAGCCATTTTAACGAAACGGAAGAGGATGCCAAAGCCCTTGCTGCCATTTGCCAACGTGTGCCAAGCAAGGTAAACCTAATAGAATACAACCCCATAGACGGTGGCAGCTACGAGCGCACAAGTGGCAACCGCGCCATGAATTTTAAACGCGAGCTGGAAAAACACGGCGTAATAGCCAACATACGCCGCAGCCGCGGCAAAGACATAGACGCCGCCTGTGGTCAGTTGGCCAATAAGAAGGGAGGGTGAGGGAAAATGGTAAATCGACAATGCTTGTAGTAAAGTGTATTATTTCCACCTCCAATTTTCATAGGTTTTATAAGGTATTTTTTGTTTGAGTGCTATGTTCTTAAATTCAGTTTTCACCTTGTCGGAATGACCCATTTTATATAAGGGAAAAAATATTGGATTCCACTATTCAGTTTTACAAAAATCATCCCGGGAATCTCATTTATTTCTAAAATGTTATTGGTAGGCGTTCGGGTTTCAGTTCAGTTGTCAATTAACAGAAGTTTCAGGGTAAACTATAATATACATCTCTAAATTATGATAAATAAAAAGGCCAAAATCGATAGCTCTTGTATTGTGTGATACTTAAAATCCGCTGATTTCTTCAATATGGATGTTTATTTTTAATTCAATTAAGACTGCTCTTTTTCTTTTTAGTGGGGAAATAATTGAAATTCCGCCCGGTACAAAAGTTGTATGAGCCTATGGTTTTGGCTTCGGCTACGCTCAGCCAACGGTGTTTGCCCGGAACAAAAAGTTGTATGATCTCATCTTGACGAGAGAGTTTTTTTGTTCAGTCACGCCATGGCGAGATTGACTTTTTGGTACTTTTTGGTCAAGCAAATGCTTTAGCATTCATAAGCACCTTTAAAAAACAAACAGACTGCCGCGCATAAAAGGACCAACAAGCATAACTTTCAGACGGTATGCTCCGAATTTGACTTTGGAAAATAATAATTCAAGTCAAAACCCAATCCAGTCCGTATATCTTGTTGTAAGTGAAGTTGATAGATGATGTTTTAAGTGATGGTAGTTGAGTAAAACATTGAATATCAGAGGATATTTTAACTCCGAAACTTAAGAAACATAACTGAAAAATGCAAACAAAATGTCGGTAGCCCAAACCTTTTCAAATTGGCAGACATCAAACCCAGCCTTCATTTTGGACTTGATTCGCAATCCATCTTTTTGAAACACCTAAACGTTGAATCCCCTGATTTTCTATGTGCATTTTTCAGTTTTCTAATGCGCGCATTGAATTTCCCCCCTTAAACTCCGGTGTTCATAAATTTTCACAATGAAAAATACCATATTTCACCTTGACGGTTTTCAAGTTGAAATCGCGCATGGTGAAGCTAAAAATTCCGGTAATTTTCCTGGTAAGCGTATCGTATTCGGTTACTTCTATAAAATTGCTCTTGCTCATAGTGGTGGTAAAAGTGCCACCTTCAATCAATTTATCGCCCCGCGTAAAGTCATTGGCGGTAAAGGTGGCCCAATTGCCGCTGGATTTGTCGGCCAACCGGTAGGTGCCTACGCCAATAAAGCTGTCAATTTCTATGGTAAATTCACTTCTGGGCCACGCATCGTCCGGACGACTTTCGCTGTCGTGCCTTCTGTCCGCGTACATGCGCATTCTGCCTTCAATTACCGAACAGTCTAATCCCCGGTAGGTTGGCGTAAACTGAAACGGACGCATGCCAAAATTCCATATCAGACCATCTACCAGGCATGAAAAGTTGAGGTGGCCCGATTCGACACTTGTTTGGAGTACCTCAGGTTTGGGGGCAAATGCTTCTGCAAGAATTTTGTCTAAGCAAGACGAAAACCACACCGGAAAGAGTAAAAGGCTCAAGAAGAAGGCAAATGTTTTGGTATTCATAGGATCACTAAATTTTGGCTAATGTAACAAAACTAAACGGATTATGTCAGCGCCCGGTCTCAGCCGAGTTGCTAAATGCACACGGGGAAATATACGTGATAAGTGATAAGTGATGGGTGATGGGTGATGGGTGATGGGTGATAAGTGATGGGTGATCTGTGAAAGTAAAAAGAACTCACCGGCTCACTTCCCACCTCGGCACATCAAAAAGATAATTATGAATCTCGTTGCAAACGAGACAAATGATTCCCTTCCATTTTCAAATCTTCAAATCTCCAAATTTCCAAATCATCATCGCATCAGCAAATTAGCACATCAGCACATCAGCAAATCATCAACATCACCACAACAGATTCCGCATCAAGTGCGGAATGACATCTGGAAACGGGCAAAAAGTCATGGTTGGTTGTAAAAAAAACTCACCCGCTCACTTCTCACTTCCACACATCAAAAAGATAATTTTGAATCTCGTTGAAAACGAGACAAGTGAATTCCTTCCATTTTCAAATCTTCAAATCATCAAATTTCCAAATCATCATCGCATCAGCAAATTAGCACATCAGCACATCAGCAAATCATCAACATCACCACAACAGATTCCGCATCAAGTGCGGAATGACATCTGGAATTGAAAATGGACAAAAAGTAATGGTTGATTGTAAAAAGAACTCACCCGCTCACTTCCCACCTCCGCACAACAAAGAGATAATTTTTGAATCTCGTTGCAAACGAGACAAGTGATTCCCTTCCATTTTCAAATCTTCAAATTTCCAAATTTCCAAATCATTATCGCATCAGCAAATCAGCACATCAAATGGTTATTTTTGAATTTCCTTCGTAACGAGTTATGCAATCACCACATTTTCAAATCACCAAGTATCTGATCGCCGTTTTTCTCTTCACTGCCTGTGCGCAGCCCAAAGAGCAGCTTAAAGCCGGCGATTTGCTTTTCGTGAGCTACGCCACCGGCAAGCTTACCAAGGCTATTGACGATGTAACCCATACACAAAAAGACCGCTCATACGCGCATGTGGCCATTGTTTTGAACTTGAACCATGAGCTTCAGGTGCTTGAAGCCACTACCGAAAATGGGGTGGGAGCTATTTCTATCCGCGATTTTTTGCAGAAACATGCCGAGGCGGGAAACACAGTTGACCTTTTTCGCCTGCAAAAGCTTGATGCGGCCATGCTTAACGAAGCTGCCGAAGTGGCAAAAGACCAATTGGGCAAGCCCTACAATTTTGCTTACCTGTGGCAGGATTCAGCGGTGTATTGTTCGCAGCTCGTTTATTATTGTTTTCAAGACGCCGGAGTTTTCGGGCTCGACCCAATGACGTTTAAAGATACCGAAACCGGAGAGTTGCTGCCGTTTTGGATAGACTATTACCAAAAGTTGAAAATACCTGTGCCCGAAGGCAAACCCGGTTGCAATCCCAACGGACTCGCCGCCGACGAGGATGTGAAGTTTATTAAAACAATAAGTCCTGAAGAATTGTAAGATTGTCACATCATTAAAAAAACATAGTATGGAAAAAGACATTGCCTTGGTATTATCAGGCGGCGGGGCTCGCGGCATTGCCCACATTGGGGTTATTGAAGTTTTAGAAGAAAATGGTTACCAAATCCGTTCACTCGCAGGTACTTCAATGGGTGCTGTGGTGGGTGGTATATACGGTTTGGGCAAGATGCAGGAATTCAAAAAATGGCTGTTCGATCTTGACAGAAGCAAGGTCTTCAAACTGGTTGATTTTACCCTGGGTGAAGGTGGTTTTGTGAAAGGCGAACGCGTGTTGCATACCATTATGGAGTTTACCGCCGATGCCAATATCGAAGACCTGAAAGTGCCGTTTTGCGCCGTGGCTACCAATATTGATTCACAAAAAGAAGTGGTTTTTAAAAGTGGAAGCGTGTTTGACGCCATCCGTGCCTCAATTGCTATTCCTACGGTTATTACACCTGTAAAGACTGCCGATGGCCATTTGGTGGATGGGGGCATTCTCAACAATTTGCCGCTCGACCATGTGGACCGTAGCCATGCCAATATGTTGGTGGCAGTGAATGTAAACTCAGAAATTCCTAAGCACCAATTGCCGGTGGAAGAGCCTGAAAAACAGGAAGAAGAAACCAATCAGTACTATGCCAAAATCACCGAGTTTTACGAGATGCTCACAAGCAAGCTGCCCACCAAAAAGAAGAGCGACTCCATAAGCTACTTTCAGCTCATCAACGACACCATCAATGTGATGGTAAATGCCAACGCCATTCAAGCCATCAAATACCACAAACCCGACTTGTTGATTGAAATTTCAAACAAATCGTGCAACATGTTCGATTTTTTCAAAGCCAAAGAACTCTACGAAATAGGGCGACATGCGGCCCGGGAAGCACTTTCAAAGCGCGGCTAAGTGATGTTTTGCCACGAGTCCAATTCAAATTTGGCAGCCCAATAGGCCAGCCGCTTTTGGCTGAATCAATTGCCTGTATCGGCCCCAAAATACCATCCGGCACCTGCTCCAATTTTGGCTTGGCAAAATGCCATTTTTAACGCTTGAGTGCAGCTTTTTAACAATATTAAGATTTTGTGCAAAAGCAGTCGTTCGGCTTTCCCTGCCTTATTTTCGATAAAAAAACGTTTCGTTAACAAGTCTTTAAGAATACTTGTATCGGGGGTATAGAAGTTAGGTGTAGTTTCGCGGCTTGAAAATGGATGCGTACATAAAAAACATAGTTACCCTATGTTTCCTTTTGTTGAGCGGTTTAACCCAAATATCGGCCGTGGCACAACTGGAAAAAGTGTTTGACCTTCACAGCGATGGTCAATACGCAGCTGTACAATCCACCTATGAATTTACCGATGGGCTCCACCTTTACATGTCGCGTTCACGCTCAGGCAGTGGCACCCCTCATTTAGTGGCAGAAAACCCCGATCTTGCCGAAGAAGAAGACGATGAGTTCAATATGTCGCGCAAGTTGTTCAACAAACATCCCGGCGACACACATTTCGTAAACCGAAAATACAAGGTAGTTCCTACCTACATGGGCTTGGTTTCCAGCCTGACAAATTGCGTTACCCACCAATTATTTATCAGGTTCATGGTTTTTAGATTGTGATGATGGCAGCGATGGGAGCGGTATTGAACTATAATCAAGCCACCCAATCGGATACCTGCATCAATCCAATAAACAAAAACCTAATTTTCAGTGTGTTATGGTGCACACCTTCAAAAAATCATCAAATCGTATTCCTTTCTTTAAAATCAAATTTACTATGAGGAGAATTCTCATGCTCATTGGCCTGTCAGGCGCATTGCTGTTTACAGGTTGTGAATCTCACAAAAAAGAACACGTGGAAGAAACCAAATTTCCCGTGACAAGCCCCATTGAAAAAGACACCTTTTTTACCAAAGAATATGTGTGTCAAATCAGGTCTATCCAACACATTGAGCTCAGGGCGTTGGAACGAGGCTACCTGCACAAAATATATGTTGACGAAGGGCAATACATCCACCAAGGGCAAATGATGTTTCAAATCATGCCGGCACTCTACCAAGCCGAGTTTCAAAAAGCGCAAGCCGAAGCCGAGTATGCCGAAATTGAATACCGAAACATCAAATCGCTGGCGGATAGCAACATTGTATCGCCCAACGAATTGGCACTGGCCAAGGCCCGATTGGACAAAGCCAAGGCACAACTTTCGCTGGCACAAGTGCACCTGAACTTTACCGAAATCAAGGCTCCTTTCAATGGTATTATGGACCGATTTCATGTAAGGTTGGGTAGTTTGCTTGACGAAGGCGATCTCATTACCACTCTGTCAGACATCAGCCAACTTTGGGTGTATTTCAACGTGCCTGAGGCCGAGTACCTCGACTTGAAATCGAACCCCAAAGACAGTGTAATGAAAGTGCAACTGCGCATGGCCAACCAAAAAATATTTGACCAAATAGGCGAAGTAAGAACCATAGAAGCCGACTTCAACAATGAAACGGGTAACATTGCCTTCAGGGCAACCTTCCCCAACCCCAATTTGTTGTTGCGTCACGGTGAAACAGGTAATGTGTTGGTAACCAAAGAGATTAACAATGCCATGCTCATTCCGCAGAAAGCCACTTTCGAGGTACTCGACAAAAAATACGTGTATGTACTTGACGAAAACAATGTGATACACTCAAGGAAAATAAGCATAGCAGCTGAACTGCCCGACTTGTACGTAGTGCGTGCCGGATTGGAATACAGCGACAAAATATTGTTGGAGGGTTTGCGTATCGTTAGAGAAAACCAAAAAATTGAATACGAATTCGAAAAACCCAACCACGTAATCAACCACTTGAAACTGTACGCAGAGTAACCACCCTTGAATAAAAGAACCTAAATATGTTTCAAAGATTTATTCGAAGGCCTGCCCTTGCGATTGTGATTTCGCTGGTGATTGTATTCATGGGAGGCCTTGCTATAAAAACACTTCCAAAATCACAGTTCCCCGACATTGCACCTCCAATGGTGGTGGTGTACTTGTCTTATCCGGGAGCGAGTTCTACCGTACTTACCAACTCGGTGCTTATTCCGCTTGAGCAAGCCATCAACGGGGTACCGGGTATGAAATACATGTTCTCTACCGCTGCAAGTTCGGGCGAGGCCAACATCCAAATTGTATTCTACAAGGGTAGCGACCCCAACCAAGCGGTGGTAAACATCAACAACCGTGTGCAGCAGATGAAAAACAGGCTCCCGCCAATTGTGCAGCTTGAAGGTTTGCGCGTACAGCGTTTGATGCCCAACATGTTGATGTACGTAAACCTTTACGGTACCGATACAGCCACCACCGACATGAAATTTATCTTCAACTATGCCTACATCAACATGCTGCCCGAGTTGCAGCGTATCAATGGGGTGGGTATGGCCAAGATTATCGGTAGCCGGCAGTATGCCATGCGGGTGTGGCTAAACCCCGACCGTATGCGTGCTTATGATATTTCGTCAGAAGAAGTAATGGAGGCCTTGGCCGAGCAAAGTATTATCGGATCGCCCGGTAGGCTCGGTAGGGCCGATAGTAAACGGTCCGAATCCATAGAATATGTACTTACCTATCAAGGGCGGTACAATTCACCGGAGCAGTATAAGAACGTCATTATTAAAGCCAACCCCAACGGCGAGGTCTTGCACCTTCGCGATATAGCGAAGGTGGACCTTGGTAGTGAGTATTACGATATTTACTCCAACAAAGACGAATATCCTTCGGCGGCTATTATGCTCAACCAAACCTATGGTAGTAATGCTACCGATGTAATTGAAAGCGTGAAAGCGAAGCTTGAAGAACTATCAGAAAGTTTCCCCGAAGGCGTGGAATACGAAATCAGTTACGACGTATCAACCTTCCTTGATGCCTCGATTGAAGAGGTAATTCACACCTTGCGCGATGCCTTTATTCTGGTATCCTTGGTGGTTTTCATCTTCCTTGGCGACTGGCGCTCTACCCTTATTCCTACTTTGGCGGTGCCGGTTTCGCTCATTGGGGCATTCTTTGTAATGCAGGCCTTTGGGCTTACCATCAACCTCATTACCCTTTTTGCCTTGGTATTGGCCATTGGTATTGTGGTCGATGATGCCATTGTGGTGGTTGAGGCGGTCCATGCCAAGATGGAAGAGAAACACCTGTCGCCGTTCAATGCGGTCAAGGAGGTTCTCGGCGAAATCAGTGGGGCCATTATTGCCATCACACTCCTTATGACTTCGGTATTTGTACCGGTGGCCTTCATGTCAGGTCCAGTAGGTATTTTCTACCGACAGTTCTCTATCACCATGGCATCCTCCATTGTTATTTCGGGTATTGTGGCCCTTACGCTCACACCGGTGCTTTGTGCCATGATTTTGAAAAACAACCACGAAAAACCTCGCAAGCGTAACCTGTTGGTGCGTTTTCTTGATAGTTTCAACCGTGGATTTGACAAGACCACGGGTACTTATACCCGCTTGCTCAAACTAATTGCGCACCGCCGATTGGTAACCTTTGGTTTGCTCATTGCCTTTGCGGTGGGTACTATTGGTGTTTCAAAAATTCTTCCTGCGGGTTTCATACCTTCTGAAGACCAAGGGATGATCTACGCGGTATTGCAAACACCTCCGGGTTCTACACTTGAGCGTACCTATGCCGTTAGCCGTCAGTTGCAAGACATGGCTGCTAAAATTGAAGGTGTTCAATCAATTTCGGCTTTGGCGGGATACGAAATCCTTACCCAAGGTCGTGGTTCAAACTCCGGAACCTGTCTCATCAACCTCAAGCCCTGGAACCAACGCGAACACACCGTGCGCGAGATTATTGAAGAGCTTGAAGAAATGGCCAAAGACATACCGGGTGCACGTATTGAGTTCTTTGACCCTCCTGCGGTACCGGGTTATGGTGCGGCGGGTGGTATAGCCCTTCAGTTGCTCGACAAAAACGCCGATATCGATTACAAACGTCTGAACGAAGTGAATGAGAAGTTTATGGATGATTTGGGCAAACGACCTGAACTTTCAGCCCTTTTCAGCTTCTACCGTACAGACTATCCGCAATACGAACTTGAAATTGACAACCAACTTGCCATGCAAAAAGGTGTTTCCATTGGTAAAGCCATGGACAACCTTTCCATACTTATTGGCAGTACCTATGAGCAGGGTTTCATCAAGTTCGGTAGGTTTTTCAAACTCTTCGTACAGGCCGACCCATCGTTCCGTAAGCTGCCCAGCGATTTGCTGAAACTTTACGTGAAAAACGATAAAGGCGAAATGGTGCCCTATTCATCATTTATGAAGATTGTGAAAACCCAAGGTATCTACGAGATCAACCGATACAATATGTACACAACCGCTTCCATTCGTTGTTCGCCAGCCGAAGGATACAGTAGTGGTGAAGCCATTGATGCCATTAAAGAAGTGGCGGCTACCACCTTGCCAAAAGGCTTCGATATCGACTGGGCGGGTCTGCAAAAAGACGAAGCAGGCCGCGGTAATGAGTCTGTTTATATTTTCATAATCGTACTCATATTCGTTTACCTTGTGCTTTCAGCCCAATACGAAAGTTTCATCCTGCCATTGGCGGTAATTTTATCGCTGCCTGCCGGGGTGTTCGGTTCCTTCCTTTTTGTAAAGGAAATGGGCTTGGCCAACGATATATATGCGCAGGTGGCCCTAGTAATGCTCGTCGGGCTCTTGGGTAAGAACGCGGTACTGATTGTGGAGTTTGCGGTGCAGAAACACCACGAAGGATTTACGGTCTTGGCCGCGGCTATTGAAGGAGCCAAAGTGCGTTTCAGACCAATTTTGATGACTTCATTTGCCTTTATTGCGGGTCTTATTCCTTTGATTATTGCCCACGGTCCCGGTGCTATTGGCAACAAAACCATTGGTGCCTCCGCCATGGGTGGTATGCTATTCGGAACCGTTTTCGGGGTAATTATTGTACCCGGACTATACTACATCTTTGGTACCCTTGCCGATGGACGTAAATTGATAAATGACGAAGATTTTGTACCTCTTAGCGAACAGGAAGAAGATGAACAGAAAAATGCCCATTAGTAAAATGTCAAAATACCTTTTGTTGGTAGTAATAGCACTCACCTACGCCTCGTGTGTGCCCTCGCTGATGCAGAAAACTGCCGACAAAACTACGCCGGAAAGCTATCGTGGCACTACCGACACCACCAACTCGGCTACCATCAAGTGGCGCGATTTTTTTAAGGATCCTTACCTTGTAGGACTTATAGATACTGCCCTGCAAAACAACCAGGAGCTGAATATTATCCTACAGGAAATTGCAGCGACACGTACCGAAATACAAGCGCGCAAAGGAGCCTATCTGCCTTTTGTAAACTTAAAAGCAGGTACAGGTGCCGACAAGGTAGGTCGCTACACCAGCCGCGGAGCCAATGATGCCAATACCGAAATAATGCCCGGCAAGGATTTTCCCGATCCGCTCGGAAACAATACCCTGCAAGCCATGGCAAGTTGGGAAGTCGATATTTGGCGAAAACTGCGCAATGCACGTCAGTCTGCCGTGTACCAATACCTCGCCTCAGTGGAAGGCAAGAACTTTATGGTAACTAATTTGGTAGCTGAAGTAGCCAATAGTTATTATGAATTGCTGGCACTTGACAACCAATTGGATATCCTTAATAAGAACATACAAATCCAGCGAAATGCACTCAAAATCGTGCGCCAGCAAAAGCAGGCCGCCAAGGTTACTGAATTGGCCGTGCGCAAGTTTGAGGCGGAAGTGTTGAAAAACCGTGCCCGTTTGTACTACTACCGCCAAAGCATTATAGAAGCCGAAAACCGAATCAACTTTTTGGTGGGAAGGTTTCCGCAACCCGTGGCGCGCAATTCGGCCAACTTTGCCAGTTTGCTCCCAGATTCAATTTTTGCGGGTATTCCATCACAGTTGTTGCAAAACCGACCCGATATTCGTGCGGCTGAGCAGATGTTGTTGGCTGCAAATCTTGATGTGCAAGTTGCCAAAGCAGAGTTTTATCCCTCGCTCAACATTACCGCCGGACTGGGTTTTGAAGCCTTCAATCCCAAGTATTTGGTAACCACACCTGAGAGTATGTTGTACAACCTTGCGGGCGAATTGGTATCGCCTTTCGTAAACAGAAACGCTATTAAAGCCAACTATAATAAGGCTGGCGCCAAGCAAATACAAGCTGCTTTTGAGTACGAAAGAACCATTTTGATGGCTTTTACCGATGTGGTGAACCAACTATCAAACATTGACAACCTGGCCCGCAGCTACGATTTGAAATCGAAGCAAGTGCGCGCGCTCACACAATCCATCACCATTTCTACCAACTTGTTCAAATCGGCCAAGGCGGACTATATGGAAGTATTGATGACCCAACGTGATGCCTTGGAAGCCAAAATTGAATTGATAGAAACCAAAAGACACCAAATGAATGCCATGGTAAACATTTACCAGGCTTTAGGTGGCGGATGGCGCTAGTTCAGTGAATATTTGAGTTAGTTAGAATATATCCGTAAAATTTGTTTAAAGGCCGTATTGATCATTCAATACGGCCTTTTCCTTGTCAGCGACAACCGTTTTGCATAGAAACTGTTAATTGAAGACACTTCTTAATTTATCCAATAATTTGGGTCGGTTAACTACTTAGTGTACATTTGACACTAACCTAATTGATCTCCAATGAAACACTTTATCGTCCTGCTTTTAAGCCTGCTAAGTTTTCAGTTGTCAGCACAAATTGTGAGCCTCAATCCGGCAACTGCCGGTCCCGATGATGCCGTAACCTTGGTTTTTGATGCTGCCGCCGGAAATGCTGAACTACAAGGCGCCGAAAAGGTATATGTGCACCACGGTGTGGTAACTGACAAGGCCGATGGCACTAGCTGGCAATACGTAAAAGGCAATTGGGGCAAAGACGATGGTGTGGGTCAAATGACCAAAGTAGCCGGCGAAGACAACAAATGGCAAATCAGTTTTACACCTTCCATTCGCGAGTACTTCGGTGTGCCTGCCGGAACCAATATTTTCAGAATTTCCTGCGTATTTCGAAGCGCTGATGGAAGTGCTAAAGCCACAATTTCACAGGGTACTTACGGTTGGGGATCAGTAAGTGCTAATGGCGATATTTTTATCAATCTGAACGTAGGTAATTTCATTAGTTTTTCTTCGCCCACCACCTCAATGGCTTATTTCAATGCCAACGACAAAGCAAGCCTCTCAGCAGTGGCTTCGGCTGAGGTAAGCGATATGAAACTTTGGCTTGACGATGGCTCGGGCAAAAAAATGCTCACATCGGTGAGTTCAGGTAAAACCATAAGTTATGATTATACGGTTACCAAAACTGCCTTGCTTGCAATAAGCGTTACGGCAACTATCAATGGCGAGTCGCTGAGCATTGCCAAAGACTATAATGTGGTGGTAAAAACACCCGGAAAAAAAGCCGACCTACCCGCTGGTGTACGTGCAGGTATCAACTATGACAAAACAGACGAAACCAAAGCCACCTTGGTGCTTCAGGCGCCCGAAAAATCTTTTGCCTATGTAGTGGGCGATTTTACCAATTGGCAGGTGCTTGATGCTTACCAAATGAACCAAACCACCGATGGCGAATATTTTTGGCTTGAAATAAGAGACCTTAGCCCCGGTAAACCCTACGTGTTTCAATATTGGGTTGACGAGGACGTGAAAATCGGTGACCCTTACTGCGAGTTGGTAGTTGATCCCTGGAACGATAGCTCCATTCCCGCCGAGGTGTTTCCCAACATACCTGAATATAATAAAACGGAATATGAAACAGCTTCAGCGTTGCAAACGGCACAGGCCGAGTACCAATGGGCTGCATCGGAGCAAAGCTGGCAAAGACCCAGCGGCAAACAAATGGTTATTTATGAGTTGTTGGTGCGCGATTTTCTCAAAAGCCACTCATACACCGATTTGACCGACACCCTGAGCTACCTGAAAAGATTGGGCGTTGACGCCGTGGAAATAATGCCTTTCAACGAGTTTGAAGGAAACAGCTCATGGGGCTATAATCCATCCTATTATTTTGCTCCCGACAAATATTATGGAACCGCCGACAAATTGAAGCACTTTATTGAAAAGGCTCACGAAATGGGAATCGCGGTTATTATGGATATGGTGCTCAACCATGCCTATGGCCAAAACCCTATGGTGAAATTGTATTTCAACAAAAGCACCGGAAAACCTGCTGCAAACAACCCTTGGTTCAATGTAGATGCGGTGGGACCCTACAGCTGGGGTTATGATTTTAACCACACTTCCGATTATACAAAGGCATTTGTTGACCGCGTAAATGAACATTGGCTCAAGGAATTTCACATAGACGGATACCGCTTTGATTTTACCAAAGGGTTTACCAACAACGGGCCCAATATAGATGGCTACGATGCGGATAGAATTGCCATTCTAAAGCGTATGTCGGACCAAATTTGGTCGGTTGACCCCAAAGCGATTGTGATACTTGAACACTGGGGCGGCGCGCAAGAGGAAAACGAACTGGGTGCGCAAGGCATGATTATGTGGCGCAACAGAAGTTATGATTACGTGCCTGCAGCTGCCGGAAATTTTGGTAATGGCAATTTCAGTGGCATGAACGACACTACGCATGTGAGCTATTTCGATAGCCACGATGAGCAACGTTTGGCACAGCAAATACTGGCTAGCGGTGTTTCAAATGTGGCTTATAGTGCCAAAAATCCACTGGTTATGTTGGAGCGAGCCAAGCTTACCGCCGCCTTTATGCTGCTTTATCCCGGCCCCAAAATGATATGGCAATTTGATGAGCTGGCCTACGATATCAGTATTGACTATAACGGTAGAATAGGAGAGAAACCGCTTCCCTGGGGCAGTGGCGCACTTGGTTATTATGAAGATACCTTGCGACAATATGTATATAAAACCTACCAAAACTTGCTTGCCATAAGAAAAGCCATTGGTGCTCAAAACCTGCAAACCGCTGAAACTAATCATCAGGAGAGCGGTGCTTTGCGTCGCCTGAGCTACCATACTGATAATTTCGACCTGGTTTTGGTGGGCAATTTCGGGGTGGAAAGTGGCAGTATCGATCCCGCGTTTACACAGTTGGGAAGCTGGTACGATTATTTTACCGGCGAAATCCTGAATATTACAAATACCAACCAAACCATACAGTTGCAACCCGGCGAGTGGCATGTGTACACCACCAAAAAACTAAGTAATGGCAAAGGAAAAACGGTGGCTGTATATGCCAATCCGGTTTCGGTGTCGCCTTATCCTTTTACCCAAAACGATGAAATAACTATAACTTTTGATGCAACAAAGGCATGGCCAAACGGCACAAATGGTTTGGTTGGCGCACAAAAAGTATATATGCACTCAGGTGTGGTGGTTGACAACCCAACAGGCGAAATACTGAGCCACGTAGTAGGCACCCTGAGCGACGATGGACTTGGCGAAATGACCAAAGTAGGCAACAACCTGTGGCAGATTACCCTTACGCCCAACGATTATTATGGTTTGAACGACAAGGAAGCCTTTAGAATAGGCATGTATTTCAGAGATACTGACAATAAAAATGTAGGTTATGGTTTCAGAAATGCGATGGTATTTGTTGAAATAGATTCCGACAAGCCGTTTATTACAGTTTCGCCGGCTGCTTTTATGCCGGGCGATGAAATAACCATCACCTTTAATGCACGCAAAGGCAATCGCGAATTGGTGGGTGCAAGCTCCGTTTACATGCACAGCAGTGTGGCACTTACCGAAACACAACAACCTTGGATAGCAGGTTGGAACCACGCCGTTGGCAATTGGGGAGCTGATGACGGATTGGGAAAAATGACCAAAGTGCCGGGAGAACAAGACTTGTGGCAAATTACCATTAAGCCCAAAACTTATTATAATTTGAGCGATGGCGACCATGTGTTTTGGCTCGCTATGGTTTTCAGAAATGCCGATGGTTCTGCCAAAGGAACCGGAACCCCCGGGCCCATTCTCAACGGATGGATACATACCAACCTCGACTTTTTTGTGCAAAACCTGTGGGATGTAGCCGCACCCGAAGTGCCCGGCCAAAAAATGCAGGTATATCCTAATCCGGCGCAGGAGCAATTGTATGTTGTTGCAAAAACTAATGCAGCTAATCAATACGTAGAAGTGCTTGATATGCAGGGGCAAACGCTCATTCGCATGAATTATCGCGGCGGTATATTGCCTATTTCATTACAACAATTGCAGGCAGGCATGTATTTGCTTCGTTTGGTTGACGAGCAAAATGTTAGCACCACTACTTTTATAAAACAATAAATCCGGTAAATAATTACCGATATAATTGGCCAAATTAAGAACAATAAGACAAGCATTCACCACATTTCACTACCCGTTTTCATAGCTTGAATTACCTTGCTCATAAATGAAGTGAGCATGAAAAGGAGACTTGTATTTCTGTGGTTTGCGGTGGTTTTGCCATTTGCTATAAAGGCCCAAAGCAGCGATTTGGATGTGTTTTTTGAAGTAGGCAACGCAAGCCTTTCGCCAAAAGCCCAAGCCGAAATAAACAGTTGGTGGCAAGCGGTTGGTGTCGCAAATGAAGGAAGCCTGCAACTCACCGGGCAAGCCGATACCAATGGCAGCGTGCGCTATAATATGGCTTTATCTGAGCGACGTACCAAAGCCGTGGCAGATTATCTGCACCAATTGGGTTGTACTTTTCAGGTGGAAATGAAGCATGTGGGCGAAGAGTCGGAGCAGCCCGCCAATTTGGCTTTCAACCGACGCGTGCATCTTCAATTTATCTATGCAAGTGTTACCGAATTGGGCAACATGAATGAGTTTTATGAGAAAACGGCTAAACAAGCACAACATTTTATAATAAATCCACAACGCGATACCACCTTGGTGGGCGAAGAAGGTACCGTGCTGAAAATAGAGGCGGGAACCTTTGCGGCAAAGGGAAAAGAACCCGTGGTTATTGAGCTGAAAGAGTACTACAAATTTTCTGATATGTTGCTCGAAAACCTGAGCACAACATCCAACGGGCACACTTTGAGTACAAGAGGCATGTTGTATGTAAATGCCACACAAAACGGAAAGGTGCTTGAGCCAAGTAAAGAGTTTGCCATTATGATGCCCACGGATAATTATTCGAAGAAAGCCAAAATATTTGAGGGAAACCGCGAGGCACACAGCGACATAATGAACTGGAGCTTGAGCAACAATTCGGTGCTGGAAAGCTTTTCTATAACCGATTTTTCTAATTGCAGGCAATACAGCTATTTGTTGAGTAATTGCCGCTTTAAAGATGACTCCACTGCAACGCTGGAAAATTGCATGAAAAGCAGCCTCTTGTTTTGTAAAACGGGTTTGGTTGGTTGTAAACTATGTGGAAGGTGTTGTGTATTTAAGCTGCGATTGAAAAGACTTGGGCAAGGTATTACCAATATTTTCAGGTTCCCTGCCAAGTGGCGGTACAGCGCCAAACAAAAGATAGCCTATAATAATCAGATTAAAAATCTAATGAAAAAGGATGATTTTACCGTTGACGATGTAAATGAATTGGTAGCTGTTTTGAAAAAGAGAAAGGAAGAACCGATTTCAGAAAAATTGACTGCCCAACAGAAAACCCTGCTAAAAGTAGCCCGACAAATCAAAACCACAGATTCTTTGATTACCAATGGCCAATTGACGAGATACTTTGGAAGTGAGTGTGCGAAAATTGAACGATTGATGAAAAAATATAAAGTGGATGATGTGGATGCGCTCACTTTGGCAGTGAACAAACCATTGATGGATAGGTTTAATGTGAGCAGCTTGCAGGAATTAAAAGATACCCTTACCGCCTATAATAAGGTGAAAATTGAATCAGCCTATAATAGCAAAAATATCAGCTACAGCGATTTTAAATACTATATTTTCAATTCATCAACCTTGGGCTGGAAAAACTGCGATATTTTCTCTGATATTAGAGACAGCCAAATGGTGGCGGCCAATGTTGATTTACAGCCAGGCAAAAACACCGATTGCAAACTGGTTTTTACACAACGACAGTTTGTACTGCCCGGAAAACCTGCTTCTAACAGCTATTATTTTCAGAAAGTGCCGCGTGGCGAAAAAGCATGGATAGTAGGCATTAAATATGAAAATGGCACACCGCTACTCGCCTTGCAGCAAGTAAATATTGGCCATGAAACCTATGCCTTAACCTTTAAAAAACGAAGCATTGAACAACTGAAAGCCGACCTGAGAGTGCTTGATTTTCAGTAGCTATTCTTCAAGTGCCAACAACAGATTCTGGTGTTTTTTCACATCGGCCAACACGTATTTGAGCGCATCGGTGGCGTTTACAAAAAGCAGGTTTTCGTCAGGTGCGGCACTGCGGTTTTGTACCATTACATCTTTATAAAATACCATGTATTGCCAACTTGAATCATTTTGAAACAAGATGGCGCGATAGTTAGCAAAATCAGGGAATTTGAGTACATAACCACTTATATCTTCATTGTACTTGATGTCGATATTGGTGAGTGGTTCGCTGGGTTCGCCCGGATTGCCCGCGGTTGCAACAGCAAAAAACAGGGGTGAAAATAGCAGAAATCCTAACAAGTATATCTGTTTCATGAGCATTAGTGTTTTTACGCAGTCAAAAGTAATCAGCACTTTTGCCCGAGCGCATCAGATGGTCGAAAACTGGTCAATGCAGACTGAAATAAGGGTTTTTAAGCTTGTGCGTCATGGTTTTAGGTATGGACCTATTATAATAATGGCGGGCAGTTTAAATATCGGTGCAGACGAAAATCACAACTCATGTGCCCTTTGCTTTTGCTTCAGGTATTTTACATTCCACCGGCAAAGGCTTGTTGTTTTCAAGTCAAATGGTACTACATTCGTTAAAAAAAATAGCACCATGTCAAAGTTTGCTCTTATGTTTTCGTTGGTCTTGTTGTTAAGCGCAAGCAGTTTGCCGCCCCGCGCTTTTGAAGGAACCATAACTTTTAGCATTGCCTATCCTGAACTTGGCGAAGGAATGGCGGGTATGGTGTCGATGCTTCCCACTATGCAAGAATGGAAGGTGAAGGGCAATAAACTGCGAATGAGCCAACAAAGTATGGGGGGCGAGCAAATTATTATTGTTAATCAAGCTACGGGCAAAGGTTACGTTTTGCTGAATATAATGGGCAACAAACTGGCTTTGGAAACAACGGCAAACGATCAGGAACTAATCGGCTTGTCGGGCACTTCGGTTGAGCTTACCAAGGACTCTAAAAAAATAGCAGGATACAATTGCAAAAAGGCCATCATTATTAATGACTCTGCTGAAAATGTGGTGTATTATACCCCCGATTTTGCAAATCCTGTGGCCAACGATAACAGCAGGTTGCAACAATTTCCGGGTTTGCCTTTATATCTCAAAACCACACAACAAGGCACTACCATTGAGCTTACCGCGCAGGAAGTAAAAGAAGAATCGGTAAGCGATGCCCTTTTTGAGATTCCTGCAGGCTACACCATTACCTCGCAAGATGAGCTGATAGAAATAATGCAACAAATGGGGAGATAGCTATTCAATCCGCATAATAACTACAGGCCCTAAGCCAACCGTCGGTTATAATAATTTTGATTGTGATAATCAGTTTTGGCATCAGTCAAGCACCACTATGCCCAAACCCGTAAGCAAACCCTGCAAACCGTCTTTTGAAAAACGTGCGCCTTTCAGCTTGTTGTTTACCGGATTTATTTGGTAGTCAATAGCGCCTGCAAAATTGCTTTTCTCCAGGTTGCTGTGGTCAAAAACCGCATCTTGCAATTGGCTTCCCGCAAAATCAGCACCCGATAGGTCTGCTTCCGAAAAGTCGGCTTGTTGCAGCATGCAATCAATAAACCGACTGCCCTTCAATTTCAAATTATAAAAAATACTCATTTGCAGGTGGCACTTTTCAAAATGCATTTCCAGCAAAAACGAATTGCAGGTGTCAAAGTGTAGTCCCATGAGTTTGCAGCCCACAAATTGCACATTCTTAAACGCCGTATGGGTAATTAACGAGCTGCTCAAATCACAGTCAACAAATTCGCAGTCAACAAATTCATAATGCTCTAAATTGGTGGTGGGCAGGGTGCAGTTCAAAAATTGACAAGCCTCGTACGAACCTTTTGTCAGGCCTTTTTTCACGTCAATTTGCTTGAACTGTTCTTCGTAAAAATAGGTATTTGCCATTCTTTTGTGCTTATGTTGGGTGGTAAGGGGGCTAAACTATATTTTTATAGCCAAAATAAAGCAAAATGATTGGGTTTAGCGAATTTGTGCATCAGTTGCGCCAAACTGCCGAAGTGCATATTGGCCACGAAATGCCCTCTTTTGCCAAGGAAGAGCAGACCGCAGTAGCCGCTTTTCTTCAGGCAGAATACACCCGCGAGTGTCTGGAATATCCGGCAAATCCACCCGCATTTTGCAGCGAAACGGCGGTTTGGGCTGCCCGTTTGGTGGCGCAGGCAGCCTACTTCTACCTCAACCGCCACGAAAATGTGGAGCTCATTGAAGCACAACTGACATTGCGCAGCGAACCCGTCCCCGTGCAGGAAGTGTTGTCGGCTGACCTTTGTCTGCGTTTTTTACCGCAACTCATTAAGGCTTTGCGGTTATTGGATTCCGAAGATCCTTTGGTTGAAATTCTAATAAAACAGGTGGATTTGTGCAGCTATACCGCTTTGCTCAGAAGCGATGCCAAGCAAGTAAGCGATGAGCTGTACCTGAATCCGGCGCTACGTTTACTGGCACTTGACCGCCTATTGGAGCACAATCAAAACCACTTGCTTGCACAAGAACCCTGGCGCTCCTTGGCGCGTGAATACAGCGGAATGTATGAGTATAAATTTTTGAAAAACAATGCATTAACCTAATAAATAATGGAAGCAATTGAAAAACTGAAAAGCGTTTTGGCTTACGTAAAAGATTCGTTTGTAGGCAAAGACGAAATCATTGACCTGCTGGGCATTGGGCTTGTTGCCCGCGAAAATGCCTTTCTGTTGGGCCCGCCCGGTACGGCCAAAAGTGCCATAGTGCGGCAGTTGGCCAATGGTGTGGAAGGGGGCAAAAACTTTGAATACCTACTGACACGATTTACCGAACCCAACGAAATATTTGGCCCGTTTGACATTAGGAAACTGCGCGAAGGCGATTTGGTAACCAATACTGAAGGCATGTTGCCCGAAGCTTCCGTGGTGTTTTTAGATGAAATTTTCAATGCCAACAGCGCCATTCTCAACAGCTTGCTCATGGCGCTTAACGAGCGGATTTTTCGCCGCGGTAAGGAAACCCGCAAATTGCCCGCCCTCATTTTTGTGGGTGCAAGCAACCTGTTGCCCGAAGATGAATCGCTGGCAGCCCTGCTCGATCGCTTTTTGATTCGCGTGCCCTGCAATTATGTTGACACCGATTTGCTGGAAAGTGTGCTTCAGGCGGGTTGGAAGTTGGAAAATGCGGATCAAATAAAGCAGCCCACCATTACCCCTGATGAGCTTAAAAGCCTGCAATTGGAAGCGCGAAAAGTGGATTTGATGCCGGTGCAAAAGGCTTACATTAACCTGGTGCACAACCTGCGCAATACGGGCATAAAAGTTTCGGACCGACGCGCCGTGAAAGTGCAAAACCTGGTGGCGGCAAGTGCTCTGCTCAGCGGAAGAAGCAGCGCAATTTTGTCGGATTTGTGGGTGCTCAAATACATTTGGGACACCGAAGATCAAATTGAAATACTTGCAGGAATGGTGCAATCGGTTATTGAAAAAGACAGTGACGGACCTGCGCATCCACGGGCAAAAGCACAGCAATTGCCCTCTGCCGAAGAGTTGTTGCATGATATTGAACTCATCAAAAAGAAGTTGACCGAAAGCCAAACGGGTTATGACGAGAAAAATGCCTTGAAAGACAAATTGCGGTTTATACAAAACCGGGTGAGTTGGCTGCACAACGAGGTACACCGCGAGCAACTGCAACATGAGCTGGAAAACTTGTGGAAACAACTTTTACAAGAAGTCTGAATGATACTGGCAAGCATTCCCCAAACGCAGGTTGATATGTTGGGCAATATCCGCCATTGGCCGCATGTAATGCTGGGCTCCGACCACGATTTGTATTGGCTCAAAGGCTTGTCCGATAGTGATATACAAGCGCCCGTTATTAGAAAAATTCCGGGCCTAGTGGCCTATAGCGAACAGCAGGGTTGGCTCATGCACTATGGCAGCAAATTGCGTCAGCGGCGCATGCCCGATGTGTTGTTTAGCCCCATAGCGCGCGCCTTGCCTGTGGAAATGGGCGGCTACAACCACCATTTTTTTGGCTTGCAAGACAACATTTTCGTACAATTGGTGCGGGCCGAAACCGCCTGTGAAACCGCTGCTCAACTGGTTGATTTACAGTTATTGTTGCAATATGTGCGGCACAACCCGGTCTTTCGATTCAGGCATTTGCAGTGGACCATTTTGGGGCAAAAAGCCCTTGTGCTGGGCCACCCGCCGCTACCCCTTCCCGGCGAGGTGTTTTGGCAGCAAGAGGCCTTTTTGTTTCCGCCCGGTTGGCAGCCTCAGTTGCCGCTATTGCTTCCTCTGGTAAAGAAAAAATTGCTAGGTAGCGACTCAGGTTTTATTATAGTTACACCTACACAGCAATTGCTTATTAAACAAACCTGGTGCAAAGCGCTCAGCCGCAGTTCGGTGCAAAAAACGCTTGAAACTATGAAAAAGGCAGTTTGAAAAAGCGAGAGGAAACATACCTTGAAGCCATGCAGCATTATTTTTGGGCATGGGATGTGAGCGGACAAACTATTTCTATTAGAAATGGAAATACCATCGCTTATACGGCTTTTGTGCTTGAAGTGTTGCAAAGTGGTTTTCCCAATGGCTTGCCGCGCTTTGGTGCTTTGTTATTGGCCATTATTGCCACCAACCATCAGGGAGCAAGTGATATGTTGGTTGTAAAAAAACGCATAAACGAGGCAATGGCTTTTACCAAAAAGCCCTTTGATTTTGAAGAAACCGATAAATTGTTGCATCTTTTGTACCAACTGCCCGCGCAATACAAATCGGGCGAAGGACGCAAGCGTATGTTGCAAGCGCTGTTTTTTCAAAGTCACAAAGGCCTTTCTGCCAAAAAACTGCCCTTTGTGGCAGCGCAGTTGAAAGTAATAGCGGTGGGCGGGCGACCACCTGCTGACGCCAGTTTCAATACCTATTTGGTTTATGATGATTTTTTGGTATTGGAAATTTTGTCGCGCAAGTTCAAATCGGTTGATGATATTTTGAATGCCATAGCCAACCTGCCGCAGGTGGAAATGGAACCTATAGAAATGCCTTCGACTTCGCAAAAGCCCGCAACTGACAATTTCATAGAATCACTTTGTCAAGACCATATTGCCTATAAGGTGGGCAGTTTGGTCAAGTCAATCTGGAGCGGTTTAAGCATTCCATACCATTATATTCAACCGGGTTTGCAGCCACTTGGTGGTTTTGCTGATATTACTAATAAAGGCGATTTTAGTCAACTGCTCATTTCTGAACATGCGCACGACGAATTGACTTTTATGAGCCGTTTGGCCAACAACGAAGCCCTGTATATGGAGCGCGAAGTGCCGCCTGAAGACCATCCCCACGAACGCATTTTTCTAATAGACACAAGTATTCGAAATTGGGGCGTACCCAAAACGGTAGCTTTGGCCCTGGCACTTGCCATGGAAAACCACCCGCGCAACAACTACCGCTGCCAAACCATTTTGCTGGGCGAGGAGCCGAAGCCACAGGAAATGAAAACAGTTGATCAGGTAATAGAAGCACAATACAGCCTGAGTCCGCAACTACACGTGGCCCAAGCCCTTGAAAAATATTTGCGCGAAAACAGCAATGCGGCCACGCGACAGGTGTTTTTCATCAGTTCGGGGGATGCGTATAGAAGCGAAGAACTGAACCGCGTGTTGCAGGAATACCGCCACCTGATTCATTATAAAATGCTGCTAAATAGTACGGGTGCGGTTTCGGTGTACCGCCTCAGGGGCAAATCGCAACAACATCTTCAGGATTTTCAAATTGACCTGCAAAAGCAATGGGCCGGCAAGGTGCCAAAAGCTGAATCCGTAAGCTCACAGCATAAATCGGCACATTTATATGATTTTGACGCACCGTTTTTATTGAGCGTAGCGGGTATTTTCGTCAAGTTGATTATAACAGATAATAATGACCACGAATATTTTGCGGTAACAAAACAGGGCTTGTTCAGGTTTGCAGGAGTGCTTTCAGGCAGGTATTTAAAAGGTTATGAATTTATTGGAAATTGCAGAAGTTATGGTGCTCATGAGGTAGGGCGCAGCACGGCAGGCCATGTAGTACAGCTCAGTTTTTCTGAACACGATAAAACAATTGAGCTCATCAACCACCATTTGAAAACGCATATTTCCTTGGATTTTAAGCAATTCAACAGGTATTGGAAAAGCGATTTGGGGCATTTTGTTTTCTTTGAAGATGCCTTTTACCACATGCAGGAAAGCGGAGCTTCCAATGGCTGGAAAATAGCGCTTGACGGTACGGTTACTGAAAATACCTTGATCAATTACAGTCATGTGCAACAGCGTTTGGCTTATTATAAAAACCATAAAAACAGCCTGTATCCAAATAATAATTCTGCTATCCGAAAGCTGAAAACCCTGGGCATCGACGAAAAAGGCCATCTGGTGCTTAATGGCCATGTGCTTGAATTGAATGCTAACAGCAGCCACGAATACCTTGTGTTGCGCGGCAGCAAAATGGATTTAAAACAACAGAATGCCGCGATGGTGGCGCCCAACCATTTTGCATTTACCGACGGGAGCGAGGTGTTTCTCAATAGAAAGGGCTTTTTGGTTTGCAAAAGTGCTATGAAGGAAATCCCCGTTTTTTATATTCCAACCATACTTGACATGCCTCTTGCCTTTGCTACAGACACCCTATTTTGGGGCAACGATTATTTTGAAAGTACACCACTTTACAGAGTAAAATTTAAAGTGCGCGATTTTGCGGCAATGGTTACACTGCTCAATGAATTTGGTGATTTCTATTCCCGAAACAGAGTGGAACAAGCTTTGCAGAACGGACTGAATTATATCGATTTTCAAGACGAACAAAAAGCCCTGAAAGCAACAAAAAAACTGAAAAGCGCTACCTACAGATGCGAAATTGAGGTGGTAAACCGCACGGTAAATCTTACCGAGTTGAGAACCGAAAGCTTGAGCGAACTGGCAAATGAAGTATATATTCCATTTATTACTAATATCAGGAAACATGCAAGTCACACTTAAGCCTACACCAAACAACAGGTACTCCGTAGCCGGTTTTATAATAAAATCTGCACAAATGCAGGATTGGCTCGTAGAGTTGCAAAAGATGGAATTTTCATTATCGGACATAGATGTGTACGCCCTGCCCGGTACGGTTGCCAACAAGGTGTGGGCTTGTCTTGTAATACCCAAAAGCACTGAAAATACCATAGGAGCGGGGCGCCACCAAAGGGTATTGCGCGTGCACCGGCATTTGTTAATTGCTGAATACAGTGAGCTATGGCCACAACTTGCCACCGAGGAACTTGATGAATTGCTGAAGGGAAAAACCAGTTTGATGCATCCTGAAATCGGCCTTTTTGAGTTGGAAAATCCAATTGATTGGCTCCAATTTATCCACCTGAATGAGGCGGATGCCCACATTACCATTCCTGAGGATAGCGAATTTATTCCGCATAAAATAAATGCTTATGTATTGGAAGCGCCGCAGCCCGACAAAGTGCTCGAGGACCTGATGGGGCCCAATAATAATAAAGGTGAAAAGTTGCAAGACCGTCCCCTTAATTTATTGGAAAAAATTCGCTTGGGCATGTATGAGCTTTTTTCGCGGAAGGAAAAAAGAACAGAAGGAGGCGGTAAGGGAACCATACAACTACCCGCTTGGCTTCAAAATATAATGCCCGATTTTATAAACAAGTTTTTTGATAAAATGGAAGCCGACCATGAAGACCTGTTGGAGCGCAACAAAAAAGAGCTTGACAAACTCATGGAGATGCTGAAGAACGATCCGGCAAATGCCTTGAAATATGCCATTCCCCTTGACGAATCAGGATTGCAACGCGGAAGTGATGACTTGCACAATGGGCTTTTCAGGTTGTTTGAGCTGTTTCCCAGTCTGAACCTGAACGCAGGTGCAGGCGGAAATGGCTCGGGAAGGAGCATCAATTTGGGTGCTGAATTTTACCGATTGAGAGAACAGTACGAGCAAACTGCCAAAAACCTGATTGCGGCTGGAGATTATAAAAAGGCGGCCTTTGTGTATTTAAAATTGCTGAAAGATGCGAAACGCGCCGCGCAAACCCTGGAAAACGGAAAGGAATATGCCGAGGCCGCTTCGGTTTATTTGAAATACCTGAAAGACAAAAGGAAGGCAGCAGAATGTTATGAAAAAGGGAAAATGCTGTTGCAGGCCACCGAACTTTATGTAGAAATGAAAGACTACATGAAAGCAGCCGAATTGTACAAACAAATGGGAAAATACGATTCAGCAAACGGTTGCTATGAGTCGGCGGCAGATAGGTATAAGCACCAAAAGGATTATTTTTCGGCGGCTAGTATTTATCATGATTACCTGAACCTTCCTGAGCAAGGACAAGGTTGCCTGTGGCATGGTTGGCAGCACCTGCACGCACCTACCAAATGTTTAACTAAATATTTTGAAAATATAATAGAAAACGAGGTGTTGGAGCGCGAAGTGCGTAACTGCCACAGCGAGCTGGATGATTCCGAAGCGAAAGCGGAGAAACAAAGCACCACAGGCGTATCGGCAGAGCAAAGAAAGGATTGGCTTTTGCAGGCTATGTTGCATGTATTGAAAAAGCGCGACAAACTGTCCGCTACCCGCGATTTGGCCTATAAAATAATTGCTGATAAAATAATAAAACACCCCGAACTATCAGAACAATTGACGGTGTTGGACCAACAAAATACCGAGCTCAAGCGCGACACCATGCGGTATAGACTCAATGTAAATGAAGAGAATAAGCGCCGCAGGAATGGCTAAAGCAGCATGCGTATAGGCTCGACGAGTGGGGGTGGAACCTCAATACGGTATTCAATTTGGCTGAGATACAAACCCTGCGGATGTGCCAATTGCAGGTGGGGCGTGCGGTTTTTGTCCGATAGTTTTTGCAGAATAACATCCAAATCCACTTGGCCGCTTGCCACTTGCAAAACATCATAAACCAAAGCCCTTACCATGCCTTTCAAAAAGCGTTTGGCCGCAAAGTGGATGCAATACAAACCGTTTTGAGGGTTGTGTTGTATGGTGGCATTTTCCAGCGTTACCAGCGTGTGGTTGTGTTTTTCGGGTGTCAGGCAATAGGCTTTAAAGTCGTTGAATTGCTTGTATAGTGCCAGCACTTCCCCTGCCTTTTCAAGCTGAAAGGTAGGAAAGGTATAATAGCTGCTATAGGCTTGTATAAACGGATTTTGCAACGTGTGGAAATAATAATGGTAATGCCGGCAGGTGGCTTGATGCAGTACATTGAAACCGGCAGGAACCGCTATCACATCATAAATTCTGATGCTCTCAGGCAGGTTTTTATTCAGGATAAAGGCCAGTTTTTCAGGAACCGCGCCACGGCAGGTAAACTGCGCAAAATACTGCGAGGCATGCACTTGCGCATCGGTGCGTCCACAACCCAGCAGGGTTACGGTTTCGCCCAGCACGCGGCAAAGGCTTTCTTCAAGTGTCTGTTGCACAGAAGCAACCACCTTTTGTCGCTGCCAGCCACGAAAACCGCTTCCATCATACGCCAGGTGTAGTAGGAATTTGTTCATGGGGAGTCAAATTTTATTTTGGGGCCTTCCCAAAACACACAGTTCATCCTTAGACTTAAATTCATGACAGTCAAGTCCAATTGTCTAATTCCTTGCTCAGGTTTAAGTAGGCGTTTTTTTCGCTTTCTAAAAAGTCTTTTTCGTGCGACAACATTTCTGTAATAACCATTGATAAATCCCTTATAGTTTTTGACCTGTTTCTTACTGAGCCAATTAGCCATGATAAAGTGATGAGTAATAAGCCAATAATCATGGTAATAAGACCAAAAAAGACGAATACCAACATCATTTCAAGTTTGACTTCTGCAACAGGTTCGTTTCCCACCAAGGTTTCGTTGGCAAGCAGGGTTTGCCACCACGAGTCGGGCCATGCTTTAGAGAAAAATAAAAGCAAAGATGTAAGTATTGACGCCAACCCAAGTATCATAGCCACAAATCTGATGAGCCATGCGATAAGGCCATTCATGTGGTGAAGTAGCGCCGGAGTCCTTACAAATTCCAGAATTTCATTGTAATTGGCGATTGATTCGGTAAGGTGATCAACAGATTTTCTTTTTGACTGAAGCAGTTCACCAACCATCGATTGGCGAACGTTGCGGTGGTGGTTTTCGGGTTCCATATACCTTTTCATACTTATTTAAGACGAACTTAAGGCATTTTTTTTCTTAAAGAATTTATGGTGAAGAATTAAATCGAAATTTGGCTTTTCGTAAAAATCATTCTTTTTCAAATGCCAAACCAAAACCCAAAATATCAGTTGAATCGTGCAAGGTAATATAACCTGAGTTGGCCGTTTTTTTTGGTCCATTGAAATTGATGTACAGGTAGTCCTTATTATCAAAATATATGGCCACTCCCTGCCGATTGGATTTTTTCTTTCGAAAGGTGAATGGCGGGTATTTATAGCTGATTTCATTGGCCAAGTATTCAATGTTTTGTTGCCCGAGCCGGAAAACCACCAAGTTTTTGCGCGGATTTATTTTTACAACAAAGTCCCTTTCAAGGCTGTCTTGTAAGTTTCCGGTTGCATCATACCTCCGTATTTGGTTAAAACGATAGGAAGTGGCACAGCTGGTGGAGAGAAGCAAAAACATGCTTAAGCTAATGAATGGGAGGTATTTTGTCAGGTGCATATTGAGGGGATTATGAGGAGTGGATTTGTGGTGTGAAAAGCTTGTAAAGGTTATATTTTTAAATCTAATGTCCATATCGATTAGTTATAATATGATATATGGGCTTTCCGAAATGAGTGTTTTTAAATCGCTGTTTGTAGAAAGGTAACCGATAACCAATTCGGCGGATAGCGAAACAAGAAGCGCATTCCTTTTTTTACTTGTTTCCTTACTTATACGCTTTACATTTTTGTCAAATGGGGCAATAACCAACAGTCTTCCGGCTTTTATCTGATCAAGCACTTCTGAGCTCCAAACACTTTTCATGCCCCTAGCCAAGACCAAGATAAGGGGTTGTGAACCCTTGAGCAAAATGTCGAAAACATCTTTTTCTATAGGGCTGTGTGCACCCATTATTACGCACTGCTGCTTTTTGCGCATATCCGTAGCCCAATCGTAACACTTGAGTATGGCACTGGGAGCTATTTTTCTGCTGCATAAGAAACAAACTTTCTTTAGTTTCAGTAGTTCTTTGTTTCCTAGGTATTCCATTTGTGCTAATTCTATTGCAATTTAAGCTTCCAATTGGTCAGTTTCTTAAAACTCAGTCGGCTATTCACTTCAATCAAAACATCTTAAGGTAAAAGGCAAGTTAATCAGTCATGGCCTGCTTAATTTGGTTAATCACCTTGCACTCATATACAAGACAATATCGACGACTACTAGTCATTTTTTTCAAGACCTTCCTGAAACTCTTCAGTAGTTCTCTTGGTCTCTTCATTAATATACCTTTGATTTTCTTCTAAGGATTTTAAACGTTCAGAGACTTCCTTCATTTTCTTGAAAAAAGAATAATTTTCGTCTTCAGTCAATTTGTTTTCAATACGATCAAAGAGCGATTGTAATTTGCTATACTCATTGTCAAATTGATCATTAAGACTTTGAACGCGGCTTGTTCTTTCTTTAACCTTCATGGTATATTCTTGGGTTGCAATCGCAGAGTCTTTTGAAACTCCTAAACCTTGTTCTGACTGCGAAGCAGTCTTCACTTCTTCACCGAGCTTCTCAATTGTCTTTTGTTTAATATTTGCTTTTTCAAGCATTTTATTCAGTCTCTTGATTTCTTCATTTTGCTCACTCTCTTTTTTGTATTGTACCTGCTCTAATGTTGATTTGAGTGCGGCTTCTTCAAATTCAATTCTCGCAATACCAATTACAGGGAGCATTCGGTTCAAGAATCTTAAAGTTTGAGGAATGTTTTTATGTGAAAAGCTTTCCAGAATAATGGCCTTGGCACCACCTGTCAGCTTTTCCTTTATAATCTTATCAAACTCTATGTACAGCAAATTATATAATGCATAGTTTACTCGAAAAGGGTTAGGTGGGTCACTTCGAAAGCCAATGGCACTCATAAACTCAAGGATTTCTTCCTTATTCGCTTTAAGAACCCGTTTAAATTTTAAGTCCGCGTTAATGTTTGCACCAAATTGCCACACCAAAGGTAACAAAGCGAGCGAGCAAATAGTAATTGTGATTAGCGTCATGATAATTGCCTTATTTCAATTATTGGTTGGCCTTGTCTCACGTATTTTTCATACGATATCAATATTGTAGCAATAAAGGCCACGATGTATAAGGCAACATGATAATCCAATTTTGTTACCGGTATTGTTCGATCAATAAAAGCATAGTCAAAAAGGGTGAAAATAGAGAGAACTAGTAGAGAAATGAACCCAATAACCGTACTTGAAGTAAACGCAAGTGCTACAAGGTAAAACGACAGTGCTATTGAAAATTCGTGAAGTTGAACATCATTAGCATGCAGCTGCAACACGATGAAAGGTATCATCAACATACCAAAGTTGAGAATTATGAAGGCTAAAAAATTTTGAATTCCAATTTTCATAAATCATCTTTTATTGATCCTATTAATTTATTTCACATTTATTCAACACCTAACCAACTTCTTAAATTGCTCTCCAATTGGGCGGTGTTTAAAAGTGGTTTTTCATTGAAGATTTTTTTCCGCACCCCGTTGTATTTGCCTCCCACCATTCCGGCATTAAGATACTCGGTAATTTCGTCATTATGAAGCCACAAAAAGCCATTATGACTTTCAGAGCCCATTACCCATCTAAGGTTATTCTGGAAATATGTCGGTTTACTGCTTAGTATCTCGGGCTGAAAACCGACACCTTTTCTTTGGCCTATACCTAATCTTCCATGTAGTTTTTTGTGATACTTTACTTCAATGAAGTACAATGAAGGATTAGAACCATTTTTACAAATAAGTATATCAACTGCCTTTTTGCTCTCCATTAAGTAATACTCCTTATGACTGGTGATTATCGGTTTAATAATTTCACCTCTTAGATAGGCTTCAAAGTCTGATTCGTTGGCAAATGTCATACTGATTATTTAATTCACTTTTTGGTCATATACTTCCAACTCCCAAACGGCAATTGATTGGTCTTTAGCTTCTGCCTTTATACGTATTTCTTCAATAATTTCTTTGTACTGGCCTATTGAATCAAGTTGTGTCCATCTTAAACTTTTAAATGGTTCATCTAAGGTACCAAGAATTATCGAATCTATCGGGCAATGCAATGGCTCCTTTTCGGTAAGCTCAAAAAGCCAAAGAAACTTCCAATATACGTTGATGAGCTTTTGGGCTGTTCCTATTCTGAAACGGCTATTGTTCAAATCATTTGGCAATAGCTTGGTAATATCGTTTGCAAGCTTTTCTATTTGATTGCAAAGATTTTCTTCCGTGTAACCATTTTCAATATCTAAACATTCAATAATTGAAGGTAGTTTTTCTTTTAGAATAGGAATTAGCCTTGCCTTTGCCTTATTCTTTTGTGATTCTGTAAAATCAGTATTGTAAACATGACCCCTTCTAAAAGCATCTGATAAAGATGTTTTAAAGGCAACTTTTCTTCTGAAATTGTCAAGTAGTTTATTAGTCATCGCTCGTCCCATTCAAAGTATTCTTCGCCATTTGGTAAAGCACCATACTTACTTATGAATTTACTTTTCGGGTTCAGTCCAATCTCAGCCATTTGAACAGGCATATTGTGCACAAGCTTATACTTTTTGAAATAGCCATTTTCAAACCATGCTTTACCGTAATTGCTTTGAGCATTATAATAAAGCATCAACTGCTCTTCATTGCTAAGTTGAGCACGAATTATTCTTGTAAAGTCTTTTTTCTCTTCATCAGAAAGCCATGTATTTTGATCAATAAGTTTCACCATGTGAAACAAGTTTCGAAAATAATGGCCTAATTGATGTGAGTGCCCGCTAAAGGGTTTATGATAAATGAGATATGGTTCACCACGCTTAGGATTATTATCTTGAAAAATATATCCCTGTAACGGAAAGTGTGGATTCTGTTTCATGTGGCCATCAAAGCTTCGATGTAGTACATCAGTTGCTAAATTATGTGCTTTTAGAATAAAGGGAAATGAACTCCTTGAGAAAAGAACAGGAATGTTTTCAGGAGTTAATGAATTAGTACCCAAAAACATAAATCTATAGGCTACATCAATAAGCATCTCGTCATCTAAAGAATCTACTTGATTCGTTTCCTTCATCAATTTTTCACATAAATAGTAGCTGGCTTTAAACTCATTGAATAAATGAGGAAAGTAGTGTCGCCCTTTTATTTTTTCATTAAGTTGTAATTCATCTACATTCTTTTTATGCAATTCCAATAACTGATAAAACTTCCTTTCTAAACGTTCGCGAGCAATGTCATTTTTTTGTTGCTGATTGGCTTCAAACTGAACGTAAAATGCGAGAAAGGTTAAACCTGCGGCAATTACTGCAATAGCAGGTGTAAGAATACCGCCAATGGTATCGCCAATTTCTCCGGTAGTACTAAAATCCCACCAACCTGTATTTTGACTTAATAGGGCTGGCAGAAACAATGAAAAGATTAATAGTAACAAACCAACCCACGAAACAATTTGCACATGCTTACGCGTGAGTAGAAATTCCTTTTTATTCTTCTTTTCCATCTCCACCTTCACTTAAAGCCCCGCCCATGCGGTATTTGTAATCGTAGTTGATGATAAAATCTAATTCTGCTTCGGTAAAACCATAATGCTGCGCTAATACTGTATCGATTTGGTCGATGATATCTTTTGATTTTCTTGGATAGAATTCTTGATACTCTATTTCACCGGTTTTACTAGATGTTTTTTTCTTGAATTCACTAGTCCTTTGATAATCACGCATCAAATCGTCACCCAGTTTAGACAATTGAGTGGCTATATGTTTATCTATTTTATTCTCTAGTAATGGAAACGACCGCAGGTCGTTTGGGTTCAAATCGCGACAATTTGTCGTGTGAATAAAATAATAATAAAATAGGCTGCTACTAAGTGCTGAGATTGTTAGAAAGCGATTTCTATCAGTTCTAAAGAAAATTCGATTCTCACGACTGGACTTTCCTTCAACACCATTTAATATGAATCTCGGGGAAAAATCAGTAAATATTTTCCAATATCTTCCACCACCGATTCTATAGAAAATCTCAAATTTTGATTGAGACACAATATCTTTTTCAATTACTTCTTGCCTTTCTAACAAGTTGTAAATTATGTTTAAATCAACTTGACTTGAGCTTTTAGTGGATACATAATTTCTGAATATTGAATCGTTTGGCTGGTAGGTCGTAGAATCAAACAAAAATGTTCGAAAGTTTGAGTTCCATTTGGTGAATCCAGTTGAATACGTTTGTGATTTCTTCAGATTTGTTTCACCCGTTAAATAAATAGTCAACAACACTTCGGCTCCTGTAAATAACTTACTGGGTCTTTCTGCATAGTGACTGAGCCACAAATTGTTGTTCTTTAATTCTTCTAACACACTTGACATGCGCTTCGTGCATATTAGACTAATCGGCACAATCATCCCTGTTCTCCCATGTTCATTCTTGAGAACATCAAGCTTTGTCGTTACGATTCCAAATAGGTTACCGCAACTTGCTTCATCCTTGTTAACGATGGTATATTGTTTTCTGACTTTGCTATATTCTATGTATGGTGGATTCCCAATAATCACATCAAAACCGCCATTGCCTGCTATTATTTGATAAAACTCGGCAAACCAATGGAATGGCATGTGGCTCTCAAGCCAAGCGCCGTAGTCTTTTGGTTTTTTATCGGCATCTATACCGTAGTTGGTGGCTAAGTACTTGTTGAGTTTTGAGTTAAGCGTTTCTAGTTTAGCGTTTAAGTCGTTTTTGGCTTTTGCTTTGTCATCAATGGGAACGTTATCGTCTAATTGGCAATTGCTAAACTGAGTGTAAGCCTTGGCTACTATATCACACTCGTCTTTAAACTCATCCAATTTGTCTTGAGCAAAAAGGGCATCGTGTTTTTGTATGGTATTTAGCAATTCTTGCTCGGTGGCAAAACCCACCAAGGTATTGCCGTGGCGTATGTTAAAGTCAATGTCAGGTAAAGGTTCAAGGCCCAGGTTTCGTTTTTTGTAGTCAACTTCAACTGTGCTTACCAATTTTAAGAACAAACGCAGCTTGGCAATTTCAACCGCTTCTTTCATTATGTCAACCCCAAACAGGTTATGGAGTATGATGCTCTTGTAAATAAAATAGGTTCGGCTGGGGTGTTCGGGGCTGTTTACCTTATTCAGGGTATCTTCAAAGAATTTGTACTTGCCGGGATTTTCAGTCACAAATTCTTCCATGCGGTCTAAGCACGTATTGTAGAGCGGCTCTAATATATTAAGTGCGGCAAACAAAAAAGCACCTGAACCACAGGTAGGGTCTAAGATGGTTACTTTGTTTATGGCTTTGTAGAAATGCCTAATAAAATCGGCGTCATTGGTAGTTTCTAAATAATCTTGGGTAAACTGTCTTATGTTTAGGTTGTATGTTATAAAGTCATTTATCTTTTCTATTTCACCTGCATGTATCTTTTGCGCTATATCGGCATAGCGTTTACGGCGCTCAATAAGCTCGCGGTAGGTTTCGGTGGGCAGGGCAATTTCTTCAGGTGCTGCTTGGTTCCATGGTCTTCTTATTTCCCAAAGGTGTGGTTCAGTGGTTTCGGCCACTACTTTATCTTCAAGCTCGGGTTTAAAACCTTCCTGTATTTCGTCAGGTAAATCACTGTAAAGTTCCCCTTCTTGCGGCACACCTTTTTTTACCGCATCGTAAATGTAGTCGCTACCACTTGCCTGCAGGTATTGCCATATATGGGCATTGGTTTTAAAAGCTTTGGGGTATTGCCTTTGTGTTTCGTCAAAAAGAAAAGGCAGTATGGTGTTTTTGCTTATGTATTCGGTAATATCTTCTTTGGTGTAATAGGCACCCATAGCGGCACGCTCGTTAATGTACTTTTCAAAAATGTAGCCTATTACATCGGGGTTTATGGTTTTGCCCGTTGCATCTTCACGGGTATCTAAATGCCATTCCCATTTGTCAAAAAACTCAAATATCTTTTCAAAAGCATCATCAGCAATTTGTATGGCTTCAAACTGTTTTTCAAGCTGATGCACATCAAACAAACCACCGTTTAGGTAAGGTATTTTGCCTAAATCAACGGGAATTTTATGATTTCTATTGGCTTCGGGTTTACCCAAACCATCATGAAATAACTCTAATAAAAAGCTGCGATAAAAGCTATAGAATTGATCATTTGCACCAAGGTTTTTGCAAGCTTCAAGTTTGTTGCTCAGGTAATTTCTATCGCCATCTAAAAAACCTTTTTTCTGTATAAAGTAGCAAAACATTAAGCGGTTGAGCATGAGCGAAGCATACCATTGCTTGTTTTTGTTTTCGCCTTTTTTAATGTGGTCGTCAATGCCTGATATAAAGTCTAAAAAGGCCTTGTGTTGGGTTTTAAACTCTGCATAGAATTTTTTGGTAACCTTTTCGGCATTTGCGCCAAAGTTTTCTTTAAGGCGGTTTACTACATCAATAATGGTAAGGTTGCCTTCTTCGTCAAAGCTAAAAAAAGCTCCTGCTAGCTTTTGGTATAGTAATTCGGGGTCTTGCTGTTTATTCCATTTATGGCCAACAGTTCTAATGGGTTTATTGGGTTCTCTTAAAATGAGTTCCCATTGCTGTGCAGATTTGTTTTTATCAATAAAAATGAGCAAGTGTTCATGGTGAAGTTTGCTTATTTCGGTATGCACTCTTTTCCTTACTGCGGCGGCTGGAATTTGGCCATTTTTATCAGGCTCAACTACTAAAATGGCAAAACCTTCTTTATTGGCTACATGGTTAAAAGTAAATGTTTCATCACCCACCTTTTTGTAAATTTCATCATCTACATAGTCCCAACCTAATTGATTAAAAAGCTCAGAAAAATCAAATGCTTTAACCCAAGCTTTGAATTGTTGCTTGCTTATACTTTGCATATTAATTCACTTCTTTTAATCCCATTGAACAAATTACCTGTGGTGCCAAATTGGTTTCACTTTCCTTTTTACTTATCACGCATAATCTACCTTCGTTTCTAAGTCCAATTACAAGTTGGCTAAGCTCATCATCAGTAAGCCCCATGCGCATACGCCTATTGAGTCTTGTTTTAGTACTTTCTTGCAATGGAAACTTGTAAATATCGTCAATGGCCTTGCGCAAATCTTCGCTTTCAAAAAGTGTGTTTTCATTTTCTTGCTCCAGCCTTTTTAAGCGGTGATAAATCTTGTACCTGGCACTGCTCTTTTTACCTAAATGGCCGCCCATGTTCTTATGGGTTTTCTGTGCAAGTTTCACCGCCTTTCCTACCAATTCATGGTGGTTTTCTAAGCGTTTAAGTGCGGGGGTTTCTAAGCTGCACTCAAGCATGTTTAATATTCTATTTTGGCTCTTAGAGCGTACATTTCCATTTTCATCAAGCCAAGTAAGCACATCAATGCCAAAAGCAGTTTTGTGGTAGCTTATAACGCCATTGTTGATGGCTGCATCGGGTTTTGGTTTGGTGCTGTACACTACATTCGGTAGTGCTTTAATCTCTTTGGCCAGCTTGGGATTGGCCTTAGTTGCCTGATTCCAAATTTCGTAAGCCTTTGAAGTTAAGTCCACTTCATCGTCCGTTTCATCTTCGTCTAAAATTCCCGCTTTTTCGTTGTACAGGTCTGTAATGTTCACTGGATCACCATCAAAAAACATTTCGTCTGAGCCTACCACTTCAGCATTTTCGGTGATTCGTTGTTGAAGCCTTCCGCGAAGCTGTATAATTGTCTCTAATCCATCGGCAGGGAGGAATGAGTAGCAGAAAATTTCAGGTGCTTTTTGGCCAATTCTATCAACTCTACCTGCGCGCTGAATCAATCTTATTAAGGCCCAAGGCAAATCAAAATTTACAATTACATGGGCGTCTTGTAAGTTCTGGCCTTCGCTTAGCACATCCGTTGTAATTATGATTCTCAGCTCGTTTTCATTTTTTTTGAACTTGTACTTGTTACTATTAGGGCTAAACCTATGAGCAAATACAGTTGGGTTTTCATTGGCACCCGTTACCTGGGCAATATGAGTTACACCTCTTCGCTTTAATTCGTTATATAAATAGTTGGCCGTATCGGCAAATTGGGTAAACACTAAAACCTTTTCATTTTTAAAATCATTTTGACAAAGTCTTTCGAGAGCATCAATCTGCTTATCGGTCGAAGCATCCCAATTTTTTGCCATTTCAATTATTTCAATTAATCGGGCAGCATCTTCTTTTAAATGCTTCTTTAAACCCCTTCTAAAGAATTCAGGAGAGATCCACTTATGTTTTTTGGCTTGGTCACGCAATACGTTGTAAAGGTTCTTAGCTGATTTTTGAAAATGAGATTCATCCGTTTCTAAGGATAAAACACCCAATTCAGCTAAGTCTTCATCATGCTCTTCTAAATACTCGTCCATTTCAAGCTCCTGCACCCCAATGGGTAGGTCCAGCTTATTTTCAATGGCATAAATAAAGATGTAATTGCGCATTACATGCCTTGAAAGTGATAGAAGAAAAGAATAACCTGAACTTTCCAGTCTTTTGAACAAATTGGTTCGGCAAAAGCCCATAAGTCTTCTCCCGGCCATTGTAAGATTGCTCAATATCTCTTCTTCTTGATTTGAAGCAGTACCCCTTTTATTATTTTCTATGTAATTTCCCAGACCATATCTAGGTAATTGAAGTGCATTTAAACTACTTACAATATCGGCTGAGAATAGCTTTGCGTAAACATCATCAGGGTCGTTAGGGTCAAAATCGTACTCAATTTTTCTGGGAATACGTTTTGGAAAGTAATAACGCTTATCACCATCATAGGTCAAATAATATTGGTCTTTACTCTCGTCAAACTCAGCATAGTTTTCTTTAATAAAGGTTCTAGTACGCCTAACCAAGAACATTTTAAGCAACTCTCGCCAGTCGTCAGCGTGCTCACTTTTTTCAAATGCCACCAAGCTAAAGGGCGAGCTTTGATATTCCGCTACATACTCTGTTTGTCCACCAATTTCTTCAAGAAAACGCTCTGGACCGAAACCTAGATCTTGATCTTCAGACATGAACAATCTTAACTGGCTTGATATGTCTAAATAAGACTTATTATAAGGTGTTGCGGTTAAAAGAATTACTCTACTCTCATTTTGCTCAAGGTAGTCTTTTATTAAACCATATCGTTTACCATCCCTGTTTCTTAGGTTGTGGCTCTCATCAATTATTACCAATCTGTACCTTCTTTCTTTTTCAAGCCAAGTTTTATTCACTTTTGAGATTGAGAACACCCTTGCTCTCAATCGGTATTTATGGCGATAGTCTTCCCACATCTCAACCAAATTTTTAGGGCAAATAATCAATGTTTCAATGATAAAAGTCTCTTCATACAACTTTGCCAATGCAGATGCAGTCATGGTTTTGCCCAAACCAACAACATCACCAATCATTACCCCATTTCTATTGTACAAATGTTGAGCGGCCAAAGCCACCGCCTTTTTCTGAAATGAAAACAAATCGTTGAATTCCTCCGGAATCTCAAAATTCTTTTCACCTGTTTGAGCTTCTTGTGACAAGTGCCAGGCGATTTTAAGATAAATATAGTAAGGTGGTATTACTTTTTCACCCGCCCAGCTTTCATCAATAATTTCAGCCAGTTCGTCTGTAATATCTATCGCAAATCTGTCATCCCATCTATCTTGAAACCATTGTGCCAGTTTATCAGCGGCATCTTTTTCAAAAACATCAACATTTAGCTCCCCTTGTTTTTCTAAACCCGACATAGTTAGGTTACTGCTTCCTAAATAACCAATAGTTGGTGCCTTATTGTCATCTCTATAAGCCAGGTACAATTTGGCATGAAGTGTATGCGCCAAATAGAGCTTAACTATAACCTTTTTTGCTTTCAATTGCTCAGAAAGTTGCCTTAAGGCATTTTCATCTTTTGAAGTTGGGATTCCGTAAGTTAATTGGTCTCTAAACTCACGAGCCATTTCCTTTTTTAAAAAGGCCACCCTTGCTTGATCAACCTTGCCTTCTTTTTGATTGCTAAGAACTTCTTTCAATACATCTTCTGATGGACGCTGCATTCCTACAATCAGGCGACAACAGTTTTCATCTGTTCCGCCGAATTTGTCAATTAAATCAGCAACGGTTCCCCAACCGCGTAAATTGAAATAACCTACACAAAAGTCAGTTCGGTAAGATTGAGCAACTACTGTTTTTAGTTCGTCAGCTAGTTTCTCTCTGATATTGTCATATATCGTTGGCATATTAACCGATTTTTCAGCCGCAACATAGTTAAATATTTCACAAGTCAGGTGGCAATTTCTGCACCCGACTTGTGAAACATGCTATAGTACCAAATTGGCTCTATTTTTTTAGAGCGCCTAAATAGCTTAGAATTGGCACATCAAAGCCAACATTGATGAAAAGATTGTTGTTGCTTATATCTCCGTTTACTATGGGTGCCGATAATCCAATGTTCAATGCCAGGTCATTATAAAAGCTCATTCCAAAACCGGCATTCAATAGCACATAGTTAAAACTCGATTCAGTTTTGATATTTGCCAAGTTGTACAACAATCCTGAGGTGGAAACGTAATAGTAAATGTCGTTTATGGTGAACTCCTTTACCGGGCGGTACCAGGTTCTATATGTTCCCTTGTACTTAAATGTTTCGCCGGGTCCAAAGGCATGTGAATACCTGAAATCAAATAATTTCACTTTCAATCCAATTTTCTCCGATGCAAATTGAATATTTTTCAAGTTGGAGTTATCGTTTCCTAAAGTGTTATTTGATAGGAAAATTCCGTTGTTGATGCCCATACTAAAATAGGGGCGTGGGTTAATAAAAAAGGCCCATGAAGACGTGCTGCTGGTTTTTTTGTCTGAAGCGAATTTTTCGAATATCACTGATATAAGCGCTTCCCCATCAACAACTATAGAGCTATCACTGCCTTCTTTAACTACCATAGAGTAGTCGGTAATGAACTTGGTTATTTTAGAAACAAAAGCATTTTCGGTAAGGTAAAATGATGTTCGTGTTAAACTGTGCAAGCAATTCAATATTTCTTTGTACTGTTTAAATGTTATTTCATTCAGCTGTCCTTTGTTTTGCATAGTAGCCCTAATAATCTTGTACAATTCTTGGTAAGCACTGTTTTCTCCCAAATGGGTTAGGATATCTGTTAAAAATTTATCGGCAGCCGCATGCTGTGCCATGAGTTTGGTTCTATGACCATCACTAGCAGTGTCTAGTTGTTTAAGGTATAAATTGTCCGCATTGTACCAAAATGTAAATTCGTCATCTTCACTAAATTTCAAGAGCTTTTTTTCTTGCGCTTTCTTGTTGTTTTTAATTACGTCAAAGGCAAGGTCGAGCATGTAGTTGAATTTCTTTAATTTAACTTTATTAGTGTCTTCTTTTAGTTTTTTATGTATATTTATGTAAGATTTGTTGTCTTCTGGCGATAAATCTGGCACAAAATCAAAATTTCCTAAATCAAGTGTTGTTGATGTTGAGCTCATGCTATTCCAAGTTTTATCATCAAGGTGCTTGTTTATAGCTATTGCAAAACTGTAGATAAGTGCGTAGTTTGCAGATTCTTGCATAATTTTTCTGGCTAAAACGGTTTTGTTTTTTTCCGCTGTAAGCGTTTCCATTGTATTATACATATAATAGAATGTGGCAAAGTTGTTCAGGTAGTCATTTTTCTTAAAATTGTCAATCACAAGGTCTTTAAACACCTTTTTCTTTAATTCATCTTGTTTTTGTTGAATAATTTCTGAAAGTACTTCAACATCAATGTTGCCTTTGGTAAAATCGGCATCTGTACCTTTAATGGTTAGATTTTGGGCATTGACGTTCGTTGACAACAGAGCAAACACCCCCGCTACAAATAATAAAAAACTCCTTTTCATGTTATGTAAAATTTAAAAAATTACGAAACCAATTGTCTGGGCGGTTTGGGCTGCTTTATTACTTGATGCCTACATTCCGCCGCTAACCTTTTTTACCTGACACAAAGAGACTACAAATCTTCCACCCAAAAATCACCCGAACGGGTGATTTTTGCATGCCTGAAAGCACCTACTTTTGTCTGTTGCAGTGAGTTAGGCGAAATTCATGCTCCCGCGGTTATGGGCAGATACACCGCAATCCCAACATTTACTGTATATTGCTCCACCACATTTTAAATCGAAAGGTTCTATGTATTTCAGGTTTCTTGCTTTGGCGCTGTTGCTCTTTTGCGTGCAGCCCAATTATGCTCAAAATGCCCTTGATTTTGATGGCAGTGATGATTACGTGCAAACGAGTTGCGTGCCGCCCACAGGCAACGACCCACGCACGTTGGAGTGTTGGATAAAGACCTACTACAAACAGAAACAGCAGGTTATGATTGATTATGGCTTCATAAAACCCAACGGGTCGCGCTTTACCTTCAATATGATTGATGGCAAACTGCGCATAGAAGTGGGGGGCGAGGGCGTAACAGGAACCAAGTTTATTGCCGATACCGCTTGGCACCATATTGCAGTAACTTATGATGACAATGCCTCGCCCAAATACCGAACCTTTATTGATGGTGTGGTGCAGGATAGTTTCAATATTTCTATAACACCCAATACGCTCAGCACTGTCAAATTGCGCTTCGGAATCAGGGTTGATGATGCCAATCCCTTTGAAGGTCTTATGGACGAAGTGCGGGTGTGGAACTATGCCAGAAACCACCAACAAATAAAGAACAACTATAATAAAGAACTTTGCAGCCGACAAAAAGGGCTTGTGGCTTACCATAAATTCAACCAAGGGGTTGCCGGAAAAAATAATAGTAAAATCACCACATCTACCGACCTGAGTGGGGCGGGTAATGATGGTGATCTCAAGAATTTCAATTTATACGGTGCCACATCCAATTGGAATACAGGTGTAAACCTGGGTCACGGCTATACCAGTGCTGCTATAAAAGACAGTGGATGTGGCAAATACAAAAGCCCAAGCGGCAAATACGAGTGGACTTCATCGGGCAAATACAAAGACACCCTGCCTAACTATATGGGCTGCGATTCTATAATAAGTCTCGATATCACGGTGATACCCAATCCTACAAAAACCATCACTGCCACATCGTGTAAAACCTATATTTCGCCGAGCGGACGCTATGCATGGAGCAAATCGGGCACCTATACCGATAGAATTATTACTTCGGCGGGTTGCGATACCCTCGTTACGGTTTACCTCACGGTGTCGGCCAAATCTGTAATAAAGCAAGATATCAAGGCATGCAATTATTATGTTTCGCCGAGTAAAAAAGATACCTACACAACCTCGGGAATTTATTCAGATACGCTCACTTCCATGTTCGGCTGCGATTCAATAGTGGTGACCAACTTGAGCCTGCTCAGTAGCAAATCGGCAATTAATGTAAAAAGTTGTACGGCCTATACTGCCCCCAGCGGAAGGCGCATCTACAACTCAAGTGGCGTTTATTATGATACCATTCCCAACAGCCGCGGTTGCGATTCCATTATACAAATCAATTTGACCATGCTGCGGGCAAGCAACAGTTCGCAACAGGTATTTGCGTGTAGTAGTTATACTTTGCCCGGGCGCGGCCTCACGATTACCAAGCCGGGAACTTATTATGATACACTTGTCAATTATTTGGGTTGCGATTCTATTGTGCAGGTGGAGCTCTCGTTTGGTACGCGATACAGCGATATGGATATAACCGCCTGCGACCAATTTACCGTCCCAAGCGGCAAGCAAACCTATACCAAAAGTGGAACCTACCGCGATACAGTTCCCTCAACAAAAGGTTGCGATTCGGTTATTACTATCAGACTTACCATGCACTACAGCCATACCGGTTCTGCTGTGCTGAGTGGTTGCAACGAAGTGTCGTCGCCCAGCGGCAGGTTTTTATATACCCAATCAGGCACTTATTTCGATACCATTCCCACCACAAATGGCTGCGATTCGGTGCTGGAATTGGAAGTGAATATAACCAGTTTACACGCCGTAGTTGAAGTGGGAGAGAAGGTTTTAACGGCCAATATCAAATCGGCACAATCCTACCAATGGATCGATTGCGATGCCGGCAATACCGGCATTTCGGGTGCCACAGGCGAGACTTTTACCCCAACAAAAAACGGACGCTACAGTGTTTTAATAAGCAATGAATCGTGCAGCGACACGGCCGAATGTGTGGCATTCAACGGTTTGGGAGTAGATAATTTGTCGGCACATGCCATTGATATTTTTCCCAATCCGGCCAATGACTTGTTGTTTGTGAGCGGACTCACGGAAAGCGTGCATTATTCTCTGTGCAATATTTCTGGTAAAATAATAAAAAGCGGCGTGTTGAAACCCGGTGCTGCAAGCATAGAAATGCCGTCTGAGGCGGGTTGTTATGTGCTCACACTCACCTACCATGGAGCAGCTCAACGGTATAGGATTATGCGTGAATAAGCAAGCTAAAGTCTTAGCGCATTATACTTGTACAATGAATATTATCAAACGCAGCCAATTGTCCTTTGCTGAAAAACAAGCGGTTTTTGAGCTGTGGAACAAAGAATATCCTGTGCTTTTGTCTTACGATTCAATGGAAGCCTTCGAAGGTTATCTCCATGCCTTGGCGCATCAATCGCATATACTTTTGCTTGACGAAGCGGGCAGTATAAAAGGTTGGTATTTTGAATTTGACCGTGCAGATGAAAGGTACTTCGCCATTATTTTGGATGCGGGCGTGCAAGGTCGCGGGTTCGGAACTAAATTATTAGATCTTGCCAGGCAATACACAAACGACCTGAACGGTTGGGTAATTGACCACAACCACTACCAAAAGAAAAACGGAGAATATTACCAATCACCTTTGGCCTTTTATTTGAAAAACGGCTTCAAAGTTTTGGCTGATGTCAGGTTGGAAACCGATAATATTTCAGCGGTCAAAATCCATTGGCGCGAATAGAAATCGAGGTTTACATGCTTTCTGTTTATCATCTCTATTTTGAACTGCTCTCCACCACAGAAAATTTATCTTTAAACCTCAAAAAATAACTTTCAAAGTATTTGTACGAAACATGCGCCAACAGAAAGGTAAAAGCCGGTGCAAGTACATACAAACCCAGGTTGAGCCAAATGGCAGGCAATTGCCACTGCTCCAATAGCTGGAGCAAAAGCGCAATAACAAGCGTGTGCAGCATATAAATGCCATAAGATATATTGCCCATGTGGGTTAGAAATTTCGCTTCAAGATTCAGCGGAAATTTTGGATTGGTGGACACATTTAGTATAATGAGCAAAAACACCGTACCTTCAAACAGGGTGCTGCCAAAAAAATGGTACTTCCACACAAAAAATGTTGCAAAAAATAACCAAGCCGCCGCATGCACCACCGGATGATAAAGCAGGTTGAGCACCTTTTGGTTTTTAACAAAGAGCCACCAGGCGCCAAATCCGCCAATGGCCATTTGCTCTATTTGCATGTGGCCCAGCAGGGTTGCCAATTGTCCGCTCACTTTGGCAGTGGTTCCTTCAAAATAACCTTCGCCCCAGCCAAAAAACAATTGTATTCCCATTTTTATAAAAATGAAAAGCACTAAAAACATGGGGAGTCTTTTATGAAACCAACGCACCAAAAGTGGCCATATCAGGTAAAATTGCTCTTCTACGCCCACCGACCAAGCCTGATTGGCACCCACCACCTGCACCGGAGTAATGCGCAAAAGGTTGGGTAGTATAATAAGGTATAAAAACACGACCATGCCAAAATTCTCCTTCATGAGCGGTTCCCATTGGGCAAATTGGGTAATAGCCGGAAGCACAAACAAGGCCGTAAGGGCCACCAAATAATAAAGGGGCCATATACGCAGCACCCGCCTCAAGTAAAATTTCTTTAGTGCCACCGTGCCGGTTTTGTTCAGCTCTGCCAACAACAAATAAGTAATGAGAAAGCCACTCAAAACGAAGAAAAAACTAACCGCCTTATGTCCCAGGGCATCTACAAAATTGCCCACCCAGCCAGCCGCGCCCCAAATGCTTGCATGGCCTTGCCAGTATTTGTATTGCTCTATATGATGAAAAATAACCGCCGTTGCGGCAAAGAATCTCAAAGCGCTCAATCCTTTAAAATATATGCGGTTGCTGCTCATACCTATATTTAATATCATCACAGGTATTGGCTTTGCTGCCTTTTTGCACATCATGCATTTAGCCAACACCGGTCAAACAACATTACCACAAAATTTGGCTAGCGCCCATGCCTTTGTCAAAATTGGTCGAAACTCCATCCGCATTGGTCAAAAAATGCCGTTTTCAGTTTGATTAAGGGGTTTTTGCAATGTCAATCAGAGTCAATTTTAGATTTTGAAGGTTGGAAGTGGCTGTTTTTAATTCGATGAATTACGCAAATTCTATCGCGGAAATTGTTGGTTTAATCAGTTGAAAAACAACAGGATGGGAGTCGATTTAGACTTATGCTTCACAACGATTTTCTGAACTTTAGGTTTTCCTTCGGCCAATTTTTTCAGTGCGGTTGTTGGCCTTCCTAAAATTGAATCGTCAAATGATTTAAAGGAAAGTTAAGATGAATGTTAGTCAAGTAATTCGAGTAAGGCATTGGCAGTTCGGGCAGGGCGTTTCATTTGCTTTGCTGGCCCTATTGGCACTTTCGCAAGGATGCAGACCATACAGTAAAGAAGACCTGCAAAACCAAATAAATGATAATAGTTTGCAAATTCCCGCAGGTTTCGATTTTGCTACAAGCCTGGCGCATCAGGTAAAAATAAATGTGCGCGATGCTGCCGGAAAAGCTATGAAAAACATAGCGGTGAGTATCTCCATTCCTGACGATAAAGACTCTTTTCAGTTTGTTTGCAAAGGTTTTACCAACGAGTCGGGGCAGTTTACCACCAGTCTTGTATTGTCGGCCAACGTAACTGAAGTGCTGGTACAAACCAAGTATTTGGGGTTGCCGCCCAATCATTTAATTCCTGTAGAAATGTTGAGCGACTATACTATAAGTACGCAAGGCATGGAGCCTGATGGCTTTTTGCAGCCCAAAGGCTATTCAAGCGCTTTTAAGGCGGGTGGCATTTCTTCAAAATTTTGCTACCTGGGAACCTGGGATAATTTAGGAGTGCCCAATTATAAAAAATCGGTGCGCGATGTAATACCACAATCTTTTTTGGATGATGTAAACAGCTCACTGCCCGAAGGCCGTCCGGTGCCAACCTACAATGCTGAATACCTGGCAGATGGCGTGGAAACAAACACCATTATTACCAAAACGGCTGACGTTTGGATAACCTTTGTGCACGAAGGGGCGGGTTATAAAAATGCCCTGGGATTTTATAAATACGATGCCAACCATCCGCCAACCTCTGTTTCGCAACTCGATTCGCTGTTTATTATTTTTCCCAACGTGTCGTACAGCGGCTCAGGCGGTGGTTTGGTAAGCGGCGACAAGGTGCACATTGGCCGTTTTAAACCCGGTACCGCCATTGGTTGGTTTTTGGTGGCCAACGGCTACAACTCGAGCAGCCACACGGTGGGCAATGGCTACCACGTAGTTTTTTCCGACAAGCAGTTGAATCCTGAATCATCGGCTACTTTGAAACAACACAACGTGCTGCTCTACGACGAAACCCGTGATGTGATTTTGCTCGGATTTGAAGATTTGCGTCGCGATGGTTCATGCGACAATGACTTTAACGATGCCATATTTTTTGTGACAAGCAATCCCGTGGATGGGGTGGAAAGAGCCGCTTTGCAGAGCACCAAAAAAGCCATTGACTCCGATGGAGACGGTGTTTACGACTATGCTGACGATTTTCCATTTGACCCCACAAAAAGCAGTTCAGGCGCAGTGCCCACAAGCACTACCAACGGCAGCCTGTGCTTTGAAGACAGTTGGCCAAATATGGGCGATTATGATTTTAACGATATGGTAATGGACTACCAATACACCTATTATAGCAATGCGCAAAACAAGGTGACCAAAATAACAGCTACTTTTCTGCTGCAAGCCATTGGTGCCTCGTTCAAAAACGGTTTTGGTTTCCAGTTCGACGTAGCTCCATCGGCTATTTATGAGGTAAAAGGTTGTGAATATACCGATGGCCTCGTAACGTTGAATGCCAATGGAACAGAAGCCAATCAGTCAAAAGCCACTATTATAGTTTTTGACAATGCACACAAACACATGCGGCGGCCTGCCAATGCTACTTACGTCAATACCGAGGCGGGTGCGGCGGTGGTTTCACCCAAGCGGTTCAGTGTTGAAATTACCTTTACCAACCCTGTGTCGCTGAGCGAATTGGGCAAGGCGCCTTATAATGTATTCATGTTTGCAAATGCCACGCGCGGTCGTGAAATACACATGATGGATCAGGCGCCCACCGATCTGGCAGATATCAGCTATTTTGGTACCGGTTCTGATATTAGTAATCCTGATGTAAAGCGCTATTACCAAAACAAGGAAAACATGCCTTGGGTCTTGCACACGCCTGAGACCTTTTATTATCCCACCGAGCATTCCAATATTTTTGATTGTTACCCGTATTTCAGCAACTGGGCGCAAAGCGAAGGCCGCTCCAACACCAATTGGTACTTCGATTTGCCCGGCTATAGAGTGAGCCAAAAAATATTTACCAGATAATAAATAAACCCTACACTTTTTTAATAACAAATTAAACCACAGCGCAATGAGAGAAACAATACTTGTAGTAGATGACAACGCCATGATGAGAACCTTTTTGGGTACCTTTTTATCGCGTACTTATGATGTTTACCTGGCACAGGATGGCGAAGATGCCCTGCATTGGCTATCGCAAAACGAGCCTCCAAGCGCCATTATAGCCGATATAGACATGCCCAATATGAATGGTTATACCTTTTTGAACATTATGATGGGCAATATGGGCTATGCCAAAATTCCGGTGCTTATGATATCGCCCGACAACAGCAGCGAGCGGCGCATCAAGTGCTACGAAATGGGCGCGCAGGATGTGATGTCAAAACCCTTCAACCCCATTGAACTTGAACATAAACTGAAGCGATTCACACAGGTTTCCATGTTGTAAATTGTGTTGATGAAAGCGATAAGTAGTAGTATAGCAAAATAGGTGAACGTTTCTTGCATGCACGCAACAGGTGCAAAAGCCGCAGGTTTGGGAGACCCTGCGGCTTTTTTTATGAAATAAACCTTCCCTACAATTAGTCGAAAAAACATCAGGAAGCACATTTCTGATGAGCTAACATATTGAAAAACAAATGGAAAGCAATTGCGTGTATGCCTTTGCGCAAACAATAGACAGAAATACAGCGGCGCCACAAAAACCACCAAACTGATAATTATCTGTTATTGATCCTGCTAAAGGATTGAAAAACAGCAATAAGCCACGTTTTTGCTCAGGCTGTTCACGGCCCGGCCCAACATAGATTCAGTTTCGGTGAATGGTTTTACAGGCCCATGAACCCATTCTAATATTGAATCGGCAAAGTAGGCAGGTAATGATTGACGGTAAAACCAATAAGACCCGAAGCAACACCAAAAACCGAGTGTTTGCTACCAAACACCGAACAATCGCAAGCCGCCCTATGGTGCTTTTTAGTTTTGAATCATCAAATTATTGAAACCATGAATAAGAAAGAAGAAATACTGATAGTTGACGACCACGAGATGATGAGAAAGTTTCTGTCAACTTTTCTGTCGCGCAAGTACAAAGTAGCTATGGTAGGCGATGGTGTGGAAGCCCTTGAGTGGTTGGCCAACAACGAGTTGCCAAAGTTGATTATTGCCGATTTGGACATGCCACGCATGAATGGCTACGACTTTCTCAACCACCTGGCATCCACCCCGGCGGCCAAGGTTCCGGTGCTCATCCTGTCCTCAGCCAGCAAAAGCGAAAACCGCATAAAAGCCTACACCCTGGGCGCGGTAGATGTGCTCAACAAGCCTTTCAATCCTATGGAACTCGATATGAAAATAGAGCGGATAAGCGCTTCAATGCTCAACTAATCCCTAAAAATGAAAGCCATGACAGCCCAAAACAAACCCCTGATTTTTATTGGCGAATCTGTAGAAACCGTGCATTTGCTCCGCGCAGCTTTTGCCAACAAGCTACAAATTGTGCAACCGCATACCATTGACGAAGTGAAAAAGGCCGTGCGTAATAATAATATCAGGACCATTGTGGCTGACTGTTCTGACACGGCTTTATTTATAGTAAGTAAAATGCGCCGCTACTTGGAGCGAAACCACGTGGCGCTTATTCTTTCCGGTCTCGAAAACAAATCACAGGCTATTGAAAATGAGCTGAAAAAGGTAAAGGGAAGTTCGTTTTATAACATTAAAAACCAGGCAAAAATGTTTGTAGATTCAATTAAAAGCAATCCGGTGCCGCGCTCAAAAAAACTTGCAGACAGCGGCCATTTTGTAAGTTCGGTAAAAACCCCGCTCGACAAACGCATTTTTGATATTGTAGTAAGTGGCTTTGCCCTGCTGTTGCTTTCACCCTTGTTTCTCTTGGTTATGTTGGCCATTAAAATTGAAGACAAAGGGCCGGCGGTTTATTTGTCAAAACGCGTGGGTTCGGGCTACCGCATTTTCAACCTCATCAAGTTCAGAACCATGTACACCGATGCCGACAAAAGGCTTGACCAACTGAAAGGCTTGAACATGTATGCCGCCGAGCAAACTGAAGAAATAGACCTGCACCACTGCCCACGTTGCGAAGCCAAAGGCGAACCTTGCAGCCCGCAATTGGTTCTTGATGGCAATATTGTGTGCGAATACCAATACAAGCGCTACCAGGAACAACAAAATGGGGGCGTGTTTATGAAATTTAAAAATGATCCGCGCATTACCAAAGTGGGCAAAATATTGCGCAATACCAGTATCGACGAATTGCCGCAACTTATCAATGTATTTCTGGGGCACATGTCGTTGGTGGGCAACCGACCGCTGCCGCTCTACGAGGCTGAGCAACTTACTGCCGATGGCTATGTGGAGCGCTTTTTGGCTCCCGCCGGACTTACCGGTTTGTGGCAGGTGTTGCAACGCGGCAAAGAAGTGAGCATGGAAGAACGCATAGAAATGGACAATGAATACGCACGCAACTACTCGTTGTGGTACGACCTCAAAATAATTCTCAAAACTTTTCCCGCACTTTTACAGCAAGAAAATGTATAAAATAAGTTTCTATATGGTTGGTTTACTGCTCATAAGCCCCATTGCCGGGGCTTTGGCAGGCCCTGTAGATACGGTGGCCACTCTCGATAGTGCCATTGTATTGCCCGATGTGCTCGAGCGCGAATTGCCACCACTCGATTCTCTAATAAAAGCTGCCCAGGAATATTCGCCCGTTTTGAAACTGAGCGAGGCGGAAATAGCCCGCTTTGAAGCCGAATTGGGCGTGAGAAAAAGAGAATGGACCAACCGCATTTTTACCGACGCGGGTACTTTTTATGCCAACAACTACAACGCCCTTACCGTGGCAAGCAATGGCGGCGGCTATGAATCGGTGTCGCTGGGGGCGGGCAATGTGTTGCGGGCTGGAGTTACCGCCAGGCTTTCGCTTTTCGATGTGATTGGCCGCGGTCAACTCATTGAGCGCGCCGAAGCCGAAAAACAAATGAGTGAATTCAAATACGACAAAGCCAAGCAGGAGCTCAGCCAATACATTACCCAACTTTATACCGAACTCAAACTGGCCAAAAAACTGGTGATTGTATATACCGAAACCTATTATACCCTCAACGCACAACTCGAAATGGCCGAAAAGGAGTTCAGACAAGGCGAAATACACATCACCGAGCTGGCGCGTATTACCTCAATAAAATCAAAGGCCGAAGTATCGCTTGAGCAGGCACAGGCCAACTACGAAAACCTCTACTACCAAATGGAAATAATAGTAGGCAAATCATTGGAATCATTCCTTTATTAGCAGCATGAAACTCTACCAGATCATAAAGCTCGTTTACCGCTACATCATTGCCCTTGCAGTGGTGCCGGTTGTGCTTGCGATCACGGTATTTTTTGCTACCAAAAACGAACAGAAAATGTACCAGTCGGGCGCTATGATTTATACCGGACTGGCTTCGGGCTACAACATAGAGTCCGATGGAAATGAGCGTTTTGACAACTACGCCGTCAACAGTGCCTTCGACAACTTTCTCAATATTGCCAAGTCAAGAAACACCATAGAGCAAGTGGGGCTAGACCTGCTTGCCTACCATTTGGTTATGCTCAAAGAAGGCAAAACCCCCATGAATGCCAAAGATTGGGAAGAGTTTCAAACCGGGTTTCCCGAAGAGCTGCGCGCGCCTTTTTTGCAGTTGGCCAATGCCGATTCCATTGCCAAGGCATTGCGCGATTCCGTGCAGTCGCCCACGGGTATTTTCTTCAAAAAACTGCTGCACACCAGCGAAAGCTTCTACAGCATACGCACCATTGGCAAAATTGATGTGAAACGCAAAGGGGCGGGCGATATGGTTGAAATTGCCTACCAAACCCACGACCCGCGCGTATGCCAGAAAACCTTGGTCATCTACCTCAAAACCGTGTTGGAACGCTACCGCGACCTGAAGCAATCTGAAACAGGAAACGCCGTAAAATATTTTGAACAACAACTGAAACTGGCCTTTGACCGACTGAGTGCTGCCGAGGCGGAGCTAAAGGATTTTCGCGAGCAAAACCGCATCATAAACTACCAGGAGCAAACCCGCTACATAGCCGAAAAGCAAGAAGATGCCGAAGATGAATACCACAAGGAAATAATGGCCCAAAGGGCGGCGGAGTCGGCGCGCGATGAGTTGGAAGCCAAACTCAAAATCAGCGAAAAAATATCGGAGCAAAACGATGAGATACTCCTGCTCAAAAAGGAGCTTTCTACCATCAATACCAAGCTTACTTTTCTTTCGGTAAGCGAACCCGAAAACCCTTCAATTCCCGACCTTGAAAAAAGAGCTGATGAGCTTACCAAAAAGATAAAAGCCTCGGTTTTTGGCCTGTATGATTTGTCGCATTCTATTGAAGGTGTGCCCGTAAGCCGCTTGCTTTCAGAGTGGTTGGACTACATGATAGAAGTAGATAAAGCCAAAGCCCGCGTGGCGCAGTTTGAAGTGAAAATGGAAGGAATAGAGCGCAAGTACGACAAGTTTGCCCCGCTGGGTTCGCAGCTTTCAAAACTTGAAAGAAAAGTGAATGTGGCCGAACGCGAATATTTGGAAATACTGCATGGCCTTAACCAAGCCAAAATAAAGGAGCAAAGTGTGGCCATGAAAGCCAACCTTACCGTGGTTGATGAACCCTCGCTTCCGCTTGATCCGCTGCCATCAAAAAGAAAATTATTGGTCGTCACAGCTTTTCTCGCAGGCCTAATGCTGGTTCTTGGCTTCGCATTTCTTACGGAGTTTTTAAACAACGGCATGCGGTCTGCCGAGGGAGCTGAAAATATAACCGGTCTGCAAGTGGCAGGCGGTATTCCCAACCTCAACAACAAAACCGTCAAAAAATACCCCGAAATCACGGCGCGGGCGGTCAACTTTACCGGCGTTTCTATTGAAAGTGCCCTCAGCGGGGTAGCCAAACCGCAGGTACACATCATCAGTTCAGACCAATGCGAAGGCAAATCGCATTTCATCCAACTCATGCAGCAGCATTGGGAAAAAACCAACAACAACCTGCAAGCCGATTTGATAGAAAGCAAAGCACACCGCACCGGCGATTTCTCAATAAAAGATCTTGAAAAAGCCGACTTGGTGGTATGGGTGGTGCTGGCCAACCAAAGTTGGGGTCAAGGCCAAAAACGCATGCTCAAACTCATGCAAGAGGCAGGCATTACCAATATCAGACTGGTAATAAATGGTATGAGCACCTTTTGGCTCGATACACTTATTGGCGAATTGCCTGTGAAACGAAGCTTTATCAAAAGATTTATCAAACGCATGGCCCGCCTCGAATTTTCAAAACAAAACGTACTGGCATGATACAAGGACACGACATAATATGCCACGCCCTGCCCACTTGGGATGGCGATTATATGAAAGCCGTAGTGCAACTGATGGCCCAACTGGCGCGCCACAACCGCGTGCTTTATGTTAACTACGCCTACACCTACAAAGATTTGTTCAACGCGCGCTTGCATGGCAATACCGAACTTGAGCAGCTTATATCAGGTAAAAATGGCCGTTTGCACTCCAGGCAAAAGTTTCCAAACGGCGAACTGTTTATCCTGTACCCGCCGCCCGTGGTGCCTACCAATTGGATTAAATCTGATGCTGCCTACCACAAAATGCAGGAAAGGCAAGCCCTGCGGGTGGGCAAGGAAATAAACAAGGCCATGCAACAGCTCCACTTTCAAGAGCCTATTGTTATCAATGCCTTCAATCCACAGTTTGGCCTGCCTTTGCTCTACCATTTCAACGAGCGCATGACCCTCTACTATTGCTACGACGAGATAAGCGCTGCCGATTGGTGCAAGGTGCACGGACCCGCGGTTGAAAATGCCTACATGGACAAAGTGGAAGGTGTGGTGGTAACCTCTGAGGGTTTGTACAAAAGCAAATCGAAGGTAAATGCCAATTGCTTTCTGGTAAAAAACGGGGTGGACCACGACCTGTTTGCTACAGCCATGAAAGAAGAAATTTCGGCGCAAAAAACCATAGGCTATATTGGCTCGGTTGACAACCGCCTGGACTTTGACTTGCTTGAGGCGGTGGCAAAGAATTTTGAAAACTGTAAAATCAAGCTCATTGGTCGTGTCACCGACGATCGAGCTCATGCCCTGGAGCGACAGTATGCCAATGTGCAGCTTACAGGAGCCAAACAACCCAAGGAGTTGGCTGCTGAACTGAAAGAAGTCGATTTGGGGCTTATTCCATTCATTACCAATGAATTTACCAAAAATGTATATCCACTAAAGGTAAATGAATATTTGGCGGCGGGCAAGGCGGTGGTAAGCACCCATTTTGCCCCTTTGCACGAGTTTCATGAGTTTATAAGTATTGCCGAAAACAGGGAAGATTTTATCGCGGCCATGGCGCGCGAACTCAACAACGATTCAATGGAAAAAAGGCGCGCACGCAGTGCTTTTGCCGCCAACAACAGCTGGGCCAACCGTGCCGAGCAATTCTCAACCGTTATAGAAGACCTCTTGGTACTTACCAGTGAAGATTACTAAAAACATATCGCCCACTCAGTTGGTAACGCTGTCAAACCTGGCGACCGCCGGATTTGGTTTCGTTACTTTTTTCATTCTGGTGCGCGGTTTGTCGCTGGCCACCTTTGGCGAGTGGGTGTTGTATATCACGGCCTTCAACCTGGCCGAAATGGTGCGCACCGGTTTGGTGAGGCAGGGCATGGTGCATTTGGCCGCTTCAGCTAAAAACGAAGAAACACAAAAACATATCAGAAGCGCAGCCTTTTACCTCTCGCTGCTATTGAGCGTAGTTGCAGGTTTGGGTTTGCTGGTGATTTACTTCCTGTTTTATAAAGGACATCATGGCGGCATTGCCTTGTTTTTTATGTGCTATCCATTGGTTTCCATAGTTTCTTTGGTGCCGCAATTCGATATTTGGGTGTCGCAGGCTGCTCACCGCATGGGGCGCATGGCTGCACTCAATTTATTGCCCGCCGCAAGTTTGGCCTTGATAGCACTTGCCTCTTTGTGGTGGCCGCTTAGTTTGTGGCAATTGGTGCTTTTGCATGGCGCTATCAGGTTGTTGGCTACGGTTTTTTCACTTTTGGGCAACAAAGAAGTTACTACTGCCATTCTATCGCCACATGTGGAGCAAATGAGCGCTCTGTGGCAATTCGGCAGGTTTAGCGTGGCCACCTTGTTGGGCACCAACCTGCTCAAGAGCGCAGATAACTTTCTCATTGCCGCTTTTATAGGAGCCGAGGCGGTGGCTATTTACAATGTGCCGCTCAAGTTGCTTGAGATAGCCGAAATTCCTGTTAGAAGCACCGCGCAAGTTATTTTTCCTAAAATATCAGCCCTTTTTGGCATGCGCAAATACCACGCGGTTGCTCTTTTGCTGCAACAACAAATCGGTCGCCTGCTTCGCTGGTATGTGCCTGCTGCCTTGTTGGCACTGTTTGCTGCAAAATACCTGGTGGTAGCCGCCGGTGGCAACAATATGGCACAGGCCCACCATGTGCTGCGCGTGTTTTTGGTCTATGTAATGTTGCTACCGATTGACCGCTTGCTGGGCGTAGCTATCGACAGCACAGGCAAGCCAAAATTCAATGCCATAAAAGTGTGGCTCATGGTATTGCTCAATGTACTGGGCGATGTGCTGGTGCTGTGGTGGTTGCAAAGCCTGGTGGCCGTGGCTGCCGTTACCGTACTCAATGCGTTGGCGGGCGTGTTGGTGGGCTATTTGTTGCTCAAATTGCAGTTGTCAAGACTGGGCTATCAAGTTAAATTTAAAAGAAACAACCATGTCGCAATTGCCTGATTTTATCATAATTGGTGCCGGCAAATCGGGCACTACCTCGCTCTACGAATACCTGAAGCAACATCCGCAAGTATTTATGAGTGCAGTAAAGGAGACCAACTTTTTTGCCCTTGAAGGGAGCGAAATAAAACAGCAAGACGACAGCGAAGAACAAACGGCACACTATCCCTGGGCGGTAAATAACCTGGACGATTACCTCAATTTGTTTAGAGAGGCAAGTGGATACAAAGCGGTAGGTGAGGTGTCGCCCATGTATTTGTACCACCCCGAAGCGCCCAAACGCATAAAAGATAAAATTCCTGAAGTAAAATTGGTGGCCATTCTGCGCCAACCGGTTGAGCGCCTCTACAGCCGCTACATGCACTTGGTGCGCGAAAGCCGTGAGCCCAAAGGCAGCTTTGCTGATGCGCTCAACAAAGAAACCATTTGGTGGCGCCGCAACGATTTGGTTACCGAGGGTTTCTACGGAACCTATCTGAGCCGCTATTACGAGCTTTTTCAAAAGGATCAAATCAAAGTATTTCTGTACGAAGACCTGCGCAACAAGCCCAAAGAACTGTTGCACGACTTATTTGAATTCATAGGCGTTGACCCCGATTTTGAGCCTGCAACCTCGGATGAGTTCAACAAATCGGGGCGCATAAAAAGCAAAAAACTCGACTACCTGATAGGCCAAAACAGCGCGGTTGTAAAAACACTCAACAAAGTGTCGCCGCAGTTGGTAAAGGCCGTAAAGGAAAGCGAGGCACTGAAAAGGCAGGTAAACAAATGGCGCAACAAAAACCTGGAGAAAATGCCCCTCGACAAAGCGCTGAAACTTCAAATGACCAAGGAGATCTACCGCAACGATATTGAGCTTTTGCAAACCATTTTAAACCGCGACTTATCCGCATGGCTTCATTAGCACATAAAAATCCGGTGTTGTCTATCATTGCCGTCAACTACAATGGTACCGCCGATACGCTCGAAATGCTGCAATCAATAAAAGCAGCCCACTTTGAAGCCATAGAAGTAATAGTGGTTGACAATGCATCAAAAGAGAATCCGGCGGAGGCCATTCATGCAAGCTTTCCCGAAGTGCAGGTTATTCGCAGCGATGAAAACCTGGGCTTTGCCGGTGGCAACAACCTGGGCATAGCGGTGGCCAAAGGGCAGTATATTATGTTGCTCAACAACGACACGGTGGTTCATCCAAATTTTGCCGAACCCATTGTACATGCTTTTCAAAGTCATGAAGATGTGGGGGTGGTAGCCTCAAAAATTGAGTTTTTGCACAGTCCGGGTGTTTTGCAATATGCGGGTAGCACCCAATTGAATCCATACACGCTCACCAGTTTTGCTATTGGCTGGGGGCAGCAAGACCGCGGCCAATACGCATCGGGCTACACCCACTTGGCACACGGCGCCGCCATGACCGTTTCGCGAAAAGCCATAGAAAAGGCCGGAACCATGGAGGACGGCTACTTTTTGTACTACGAAGAACTTGACTGGTGCCTGCAATTGCAAAAGGCGGGTTTTAAGATTTGGTTTGAAAACGACTCACTTATTTACCACAAAGAAAGCATGAGCGTAGGCAAGCAAAGTCCGTTGAAAGAATACTACAAAACAAGAAACCGCATTTTGTTGGCTCGGCGAAATTTCGTTGGCCTTACCCGCTTCATTAGTATAGCCTACCTAGTTTTGGTTGCAAATCCGCTACACTTGATAAAGAAGCTCGTAAAAGGAAAATTTACCCTGGCCAAAGCCCAATGGCGTGGCCTGCTTTGGCATATAAGTCCGGCCAATTTTCAATTCAAGAACTGATACCATGATGCAAACTTTGAATATAATACTCCTTATAGCTACTGCCTATGTGGCGCTGGGCGTGTTTTACGTTGCTTTTTTTGCTTTTGTTTCTGTTTTTTACAAAGAAAAAAGGCTGCGCGAAACCGACAAATTTGCCCGTATTGCGGTGTTTATTCCCGGTTATAAGGAAGACATTATCATTTGCGATGTGGCGCGTGATGCGCTCAACCAACAGTACTGCGGCCATTATGATGTGGTGGTTATAGCCGATTCATTTTCGGAGGAAACCTTGGTGCAACTGCGCCAAATGCCCATTGTGCTCAAAGAAGTGTCGTTTGAAAAAAGTACCAAAGCCAAAAGCCTGAACACGGTAATGGCAGCGCTTGAAGAAACTTATGACCTGGCGGTGGTGCTGGATGCAGACAACCTGATGGCTCCCGGATTTTTGAAAAAAGTGAATGCCGCCTATCAAAATGGATACACGGCCATGCAGGGTCATCGCACCGCAAAAAACACCGATACCGCCTTTGCCCGCCTCGATGCCATGAGCGAGGAAATAAACAATTCAATTTTCCGCCGCGGCCACTGGCACTTGGGCCTGCCTTCAGCGCTTATTGGCTCGGCCATGGCTTTTGAATACCAGATGTACAAGCAGGTAATGAGCGAAATAGACGTTGTAAGTGGCTTTGACAAGGAGCTTGAAGTACAGTTGATTAAACGCGGCATAAAGGTGGCTTTTCTCAACGATGCCGTGGTGCTTGACGAAAAAGTGCAAAACGCAGCCATTTTTGAAAAACAACGCACGCGGTGGTTGGCTGCTCAGGTAAATTTTGCGCTCAAATACTTTGGCGAAGGCCTGCGCAATTTTATATCAACGGGCAGTCCGGTTTTGTTCGACAAAGCTTTGCAATTTGCCTTGCTTCCTCGTGCACTCACCATGGCCGCTTTGCTTGGGCTCACGGTGGTGGGTTGGCTTCTTCATTTGCCCGCGGTGCTCCAATTGAACCTCCTTTTTTCACTGGTTTTTGTGCTGGCAATGATGTTGGCCATTCCGCGCCAATTCTACTCATTGCAAATGCTGGGAACGCTGGCATATATGCCCGGCGCGGTGCTCAATATGATGGCTTCGCTGCTCAAAATCAACCGGGCGAAAAATTCATTTATTCATACCCCACATACACATGTCAACCACAAAACAAAAGGCTCATGAGAATTGGTATTGAGGCGCAGCGCATTTTCCGACCGCACAAACACGGTATGGATATAGTGGCACTTGAGGTGCTTAGAGAGCTGCAACAACTGCCTTCTGAACACGAGTTTGTGGTGTTTGTAAAAGACGATGAAGACCATACTTGCCTGACCGATAGTGCCAATATGCAAATCGTAAAAGTACCCGGCAAAACTTACGTTGACTGGGAGCAGATAGCCCTTCCAAAAGCTGCCAAAAAAGCCGGAATAGATTTGTTGCACTGCACCAGCAATACCGCTCCTGTGGGTGTCAAATGGCCTTTGGTCATCACCCTGCACGATATTATTTACCTTGAAAAACTGGCCTTTACCGGCACCGCATACCAAAATTTTGGCAACGTATATCGAAGGTTCAATGTGCCTGCCGTGGTGCGCAAGGCGCAAAAAATCATTACGGTTTCGGCTTATGAGCAAGCCCGAATTGTGGCCAAACTGCAATTGCCGGCTGATAAGGTAAAAGTGGTTTACAACGGGCTCAACGACAAATTCAAAACTTATGATAATGAAGCGCTGAATGAGTTCAGGAAACAGCAGCCCAATTTGCCATCGAACTTCATTCTTTCGCTGGGCAATCAGGCACCGAAAAAGAATATGAAAGGCTCCATAAAAGCTTATTTGCAATACAGAACGCAGTGCGAGCAGCCATTGCCGCTGGTGCTTGTAGAGTGTACAGAGGCGTTTTTAACTGATACATTAAAAGAATTCGGAGCCCTTGGCGACCGTGAGCATTTTGTGCTTACGGGCTACCTGCCACACGCACAGTTACCCTTGCTCTACAATTTGTGCAGCTTTTATATCTATCCATCATTTCGAGAAAGTTTTGGCATTCCCATTCTAGAAGCGCAGGCTTGCGGTGTGCCGGTTATTACGTCCAATACCTCATCTATGCCCGAGGTGGCCGGTGGCGCAGCAAGGCTCATAAATCCTGAAAAAATACAAGAGATGGCCGCCGCCATGACCGAGTTGACAAATAATAAAGACGAGCGTGATAAACTGGTGGCATTGGGTTTTGAAAACGCCCGAAAATTTACCTGGCGCAATACCGCGCTGCAAACATTGGAAGTGTATAATGAAATATTACAATAATGGAAAATAAATTGATTTTATACTCAAAAGCCGAGGATTTAAAACGCCTTAATTTTATTTATAACAATATAAAAGAGGCAATTGGCGAGCAGGGAAAGGTGCTTGATGTTGGCTGTGGCAACGGCAATATCAGCCTGTTTTTGGGCGAAAAAGGCTACGATGTGAAAGGCATAGATATTAGCCCCGATGCCATTGAAGTGGCAAAAAAACGCAATCCTTACACCAACGTAAGCTTTGAGGTGCGGCCTGCAGAGCAACTGCGCGATAACGGCGAACGTTACAAAGCCATAGTGTGCAGCGAAGTGCTTGAGCATTTGGATGAACCCGAAAAATTGGTGGCGGTATTGCACGATATTCTCACCGATGATGGCGTGCTGGTGGTAACAGTGCCCAACGGCTACGGCCCGCGCGAAGTGTTGATGACCAAGCCCATGCAGGCCATTTACCGCAGGGGCGGCACTATGAAAAAAATGATGATGAATACCAAGTCGAGCCTGGGCTACAGCGGCACTACGGTACAGTCAGCTGCTGCCGACCTTACGCATGTGCAGTTTTTCAACAGAAAGGCATTGAACGAGTTGGCCGATAAAGCCCGCTTTAAAATTCAGAAAATTCAGAATGCCAATTTTGTGGAAGCGGTGTTTCCATACTCATTTCTCACCAACCGCATTATGGCCTTGCAAAAATTGGATTGTGCCGTAGCCGATGCCCTTCCTGTAGGTTTTACCAGCGGTTTTTATACCGTTTGGAAAAAAGCTTAATTCCATGAGTACCCTTATAGAAACCATATTCTGGCTTGCCCTTTTTCTGGTGTTTTACACCTATCTTGGCTATGCGGTGCTGGTTTTTGTAATGGTAAAAATCAAAAGAATCTTTGCCAAGAAAGGCACACGCCCCGTTGAGCTGAAGTCAGAAAATTTGCCCAGCTGCACCTTGGTGGTTCCATCTTTCAACGAGGTGGATTTTATTATAGAAAAGGTAAAAAATTCGCTTCAATTGGCTTACGAGCCGGGCAAATTGCGCATAGTGTTTGTAACCGATGGCTCAAACGATGGTACACCCGAAGCCCTGCAACCTATAGAAGGAATTGAAGTTTGGCACCAAGCTGAGCGAAAAGGCAAAATAGCGGCCATGAACCGCGCCATGAAACTCATAGAAAGCGAGATAATCGTTTTTTGCGACGCCAATACCATGCTCAATACCAATTGTTTGCTCCACTTGGCCCAACATTATAGCGATGCGAAAGTGGGCGGTGTAAGTGGCGAAAAAGTGGTGCAAAGCGATGGCGCCGACAGTGCGAGTGGCGCCGGTGAAGGCATTTACTGGAAATATGAGTCGTTTTTAAAGCGGATGGATGCCGAGTTGCACACTTTGGTGGGTTCAGCAGGCGAGTTGTTTTCTATTCGCACCGCCTTGTTTGAGGAGGTGGAGTCTGATAGCATTTTAGACGATTTTATGATAAGTATGCGGCTGGTGGAACGCGGCTACAAAGTGGCTTATGAACCGCAAGCAAGAGCTACCGAAACAGCCTCTGAAAATGTAGCCGAAGAGTTCAAGCGCAAAGTGCGCATAGCGGCGGGTGGTTTTCAAAGCATCGGACGTTTAAAGTCGCTTTTCAATCCGTTTAAACACGGTTTAAGCAGCTTTGAGTTTGTGTCGCACAGGGTCATGCGCTGGGCCGTAGCGCCGTTTATGTTGCCACTTATTTTATTGGCCAATCTGGCTTTGGTTGTTTTGGAGCCACATCCGGTTTACCTGTTGTTATTGTTTGCACAGCTTGTTTTTTATCTGGCAGCGGGTCTTGGTTATTTGCTCGAGCAGCGCAAGCTCAAATTGAAGCTACTGTTTGTGCCCTTCTATTTTGTGATGATGAATGTGGCTGTATTGGCCGGTTATAAGCGCTACAGAGCGGGCAGCCAAACCGCCTTGTGGGAGAAAAGCAAACGCAAAACTGCCGTTGTAAACCATGCATAAGTCCAAAACCAATTCAAGCAATCTGCGTTAATGTATCCATCTGGTTAAAAAATATAGTTTTTTTTAAGTAATAAATCGGAAGCGTATAGCCGTATGGCCAAGGAAAAGGAACTGATTGATAGTGAATTGCAACAAAGGTTACGGGAGCTGGAACAGGCTCTTGACAAGGAGCGGACTGCCCGGGCAGCGGCTGAAATGGGCTTGGAAAATGCGCAGCTGATAAAGCAACAAAATGAGCAATTGCGTTGGGAGTTGGAGCAAACCAAATCAGATTTGGCAAAGGCATTATCTGATAGCGAAACGCGGCTGAAATCGATATTGCGGCACAGCACCGATATTATTTATGAGCTCAACCACGAAGGAGTGCTTACCTCGGTGCAAGGCGGTGTGGCGCACATACTGGGCTATACTGAGGAGGAGCTGAAAGGCAAACATTTTTATGATTATCTGAAAGAAGAGTACAAAGAAGAGATTTATAACTTTTACGCCGATTGCATAGCCCAAAACCGCATAAAATCTTACAAGGAAGTGCCGCTGATAAGCAAGCAGGGCGCAGTGGTTTGGCTGGGGCAAAATGTGCAGTTGTTATTTGATGGCGATGATTTTTTGGGTGCTTTTGTGGTGGCGCGCAATATAACCGAGCAGCGCAACATTGCCGAACAACGCGAAATAGAGCGTACTCGCCTGAGCAACCTGATTAAAAACATGCAGCAGGCCATACTAATGGAAGACGAACACCGCCGTATTTTGCTTACCAACGACAAGTTTTGTCATCTGTTTGGCATTCCGGCAAGTGCCGACCACATGGTGGGGGTAGATTGCAGCGATGCAGCTGAGCAAAGCAAGCACCTTTTTCAGGAGCCCGAAGCATTTGTGAAAGGCGTAGAAAAAATAATAACCGAGCGAAAACTGGTGGCGCAAGAGTACCTGAAAATGGTGGATGGCACCATACTTATGCGCGATTATGTTCCCATTTTTCATCAGGAAAGGTACCTGGGCCATTTGTGGATTTATAATGACATAACCAAACTGGAAGAACAGGAATACCTCTTGCGCGAGAATGAACTGAAATACAGTTCGGTGCTCGAAAACCTGGAACTGGGTATTTTGGAAGTTGATAATAATGATGTGGTAACCAAAGTGTTTCCAAAATTTGAAACTTTGGTAGAGTACAGTGCTGATGAATTGGTAGGCAAGCGGGCAAGCGATATATTGGTTGACGCCGAACAGAAAAAAATAACCGATGCAGCCAATGTCAGCCGGCAGGAAGATGTGTCGAGTGCCTACGAGATTACCATTATAGCCAAAAGCGGTCGCAAGAAGCACGTGCTTATTTCAGGTGCGCCCATTAAAAACAGCCGTGGCGAGGTAACCGGTAGCATGGGTATTCATTTTGACATTACCGAAATGAAAAACCTGGAAAACTACCTGCGCAAAGCCAAGCAAGAGGCGGATGAAGCACGGCGTGCCGAGCAAAACTTTACGGCGCGTATGAGCCACGAAGTGCGAACCCCGCTTACCGCCCTGCAGGGTACCTTGGCGCTGTTGGAAGGCGTAAAAAGCAAAGAAAATTTTTATTCCTATATTAAATCTGCGCGTTTGGCAGCCGACCACTTGCGCAGCCTGGTCGACGATGTGCTGGATTACAATAAAATAAAAGCCGGAAAGGTAAATGTGCATGCCGAAGCTTTTGAACTGCGTACTTTTCTTGAGTCTATCGTGCAGAATTTTAAGGTGTTGGCCGATGATAAAGGCTTGGAGTTTATTACCCTGCTCAGCAATGACCTGCCATTTGGAATTATTTCTGATAAAAAGATAATTTATCAAATACTCACCAACTTGCTTTCGAATGCCTTGAAATTTACCCGCGCCGGATTTGTGGGTATCAATGTGAAATGCGAGGCGGGGAAAGATAATAAATGCAGGTTCGTAATCGATGTATTTGACTCAGGAATAGGCATAGATGCCAAAGACCGGGAGGTGATTTTTAATGACTACGGAAGGGCGGCCAATGTAGAAACCCATTTTGAAGGAACCGGTCTTGGTTTGGGTATAGTAAAAGGTTTGGTAGGTGCACTAAACGGTAGCCTGAGCCTTGAAAGCACCCCTGAAAAAGGTTCCTGTTTTACGGTGTCGTTTGTGGCTTCCGCCATCAATGAGCTCAGTTTGCAAAAGCGCGAAGTAGCAATAGATGAAAACAAAAAAGTACTTACAAACTTATTGGTAGTTGATGATGCTAAACAGATAAGGGATTATATAAAAAACATAATGCAGCCCTACGAGGTTAGTCTTGCCTTGGCAGCCAATGGCAACGAAGCCATTGAAATGTTGAGCAGGGGTTTGCAACCCGATTTGGTGCTAATAGACTACCGCATGCCTCATAAGGATGGTTTTGAAACAACCCGCGCGCTGCGTGCCTTGGGCTACAAGCGGCCTGTATATATAATGAGTGCTACGCCTATTGATGCACTGCGTGTGGATGTGAATGCGGTGGCCATAGATAAGGTTATTTCCAAGCCATTTTTGCCGGTAGAATTTATTGCGCATATAAGCGAAAAGTTTTCGATGCCACAGCACGCAGAACCCACTTTGCCGCAGGCAGCCATGCTTATACCCGAGCTCAACAGCGATGAAATGCGCGCTATTTACGGCAATAATAAAAAGTATTTGTTCGAAAGCATCAGCACTTTTCTTGCTGAGGTTGATTCCAATTTCAGTATTATATTTGACGCGCTTTCAAAAGCCAACTACAACGATCTTGAGTTTCTCGTCCATAAAATTAAGCCATCCATGTCTATGGTAAATTTAAGCCATCTGAGCAACAGGCTGGCCGCCGTTGAATTGGAAATAAAGTCGGGAGAAGCGCTTGATAAGGTGGCTATTGAGCTTGAAGAAGTGTATAAGGAAGTATTGGCGCAAAAGCCAATTTTGGCAAAACAACAAAAGTACCTCACCCAAAATGTATAAATGTGTAGTAATAGATGATGACGAGCTGAGCCGTGGTGCCATGAGGCATTTAATCAGCCATTACCAGGATTTGGAGTTGGTGGCAGAGTTTTCTGACGGGCAAAAAGCCCTTGCTTTTTTGCAGGAAACCAAAATTGACTTGTTGTTTGTAGATGTGCTCATGCCCGGCATAAGCGGTCTGGAGCTTATTCAAAAAATAGCCGCCGATACGGGCGTAATTATCATATCAGATTATAAAGAATTTGCGGTGGATGCCTTTACCCTGCAAGTAATAGATTACTTGCACAAACCTGTAAAAATTGACCGGTTCGCCGTAGCGGTGCGCAAATTTTATCAAAAAATGAGTAGCGGAAAGCAGGAGCAGGTAAAGGGGCGGCATCTTTTTCTTAAGGTTGACGGGATCTATAGAAAAATATCATTTGACGAAATTGTTTATATAGAAAATGATGGGAATTATATCAATATCGTTACACAGTCCGATACCATTACACCCTATGGCACCATCAAGGAAATTGAATCGCGCTTGCCCGCAAAGTTGTTTTTTAAACCGCACCGCAGCTACCTTGTTTCCATCAATTTTGTAGAAGGGGTTGACGAAAATTTTATTATTACGCCAAAGAAACTCATCCCTATAAGCCGCGACAAACGCAAGGAGATTTATGAGTTGCTTGGGCTCAAGTCATAGCTTGCGGGCTTGTTGCTTTGGTACCAAATAATTTGTTTCTATCACGCTATAATTTGTTAAGGCTACCATTTACTTTTATTTTGGGTTAGGGCGCTCACCACATATCATATTCGCGTAGATAATACAATACTATGCTTGTGACCGATTTTTGTGGAAAGTTTTTGAGCAAAAAGTTGCCAATAGCGCAACATCAATTTAACCCATCCATTTGCATCTGATTTCCGATGGAGGTTCAACTGTTTGGCAGGTTATCCAAAAGGGCACAAAGGCTCAAGCTTGGTATGGGTTTGTTTGTGCTTGTACTTTGCGTAATTGGTAGCATAGACTTCATATTTCTTCAGCCTGATTCAGTAAGTCTCGCATTATCTGTGGGCTCATTGGTGCTCATTGGCCTGTATCTTTTGCGGGGCAAGCTGCAATCGTCATTGGTGCTTGAGTATTATTTTCTGTTGATTTTTCCGGCCATCATTACGATTGGTTTTTACAGAGCCCTTGTACAATACCCTGAAACCCATATTGACTCATATATTGTGGTGTACCTTATGATGTTGATGCCCATCTTTTTCTTTGGTCCGCTTTTTTCAAACAACACCACTGTACCCGCTTGGGTGCTTTATTTATCGCCAATAATAAACAGCCTGTCAATTGTGCTGTTTTTTGTGGCAATCGACATCAACTACGGTATTTTTGAGCTGGAAACGGACTATTGGCGCAACCTGATTATTTCGGTGGTGGTATCGGTTATGTGTCTTATTTTTATTATTTATATAGCCATCAACCAAAGCCGCATCAACCGGATAAACATATATAATGTAGCCGAGCTTACCAATACACTTAAGGATAAAAACGAAGTACTTAACCACAACCTGACCAAGGAAATTGAAAATTTTCAAACCCTTTTCAGCAACTCGCGAGACCTCATGTGCAAATTGGGAGCTGATGCCGAAATACTTGATGCGAACGACATATTTTACGAAACATTGGCCCTCAGTGGGCAAGAAAAGCACAATTTTATTGATTATGTAAATCCGGCTTCTATCAACAAATTGCCTTTTTATAATGAAGCAAGCAGTTTGCGGAAAACAGAAGCACACGACCTGCGAATGCTCAATGCGCAGGGCAGGCATATTTTTCTCGATGGTTTGTTTATCAGGTTGAGTTCAGGTGCAAAACCCGCTGAATACCTCGTGATATTGCGAAATATAACCGACCACAGAATAAGGGAAGTGCGTGACAATGAGCTTATTGAAACCTTTGGTGCGGTTATGCGAAACCTGAACCACAAGTTGCGCGGACCACTAAGCACCGCTATGGCCGTGCGGCATTTGTATGAGTTGAAAAGCGGCTCGCAAAATGATACTGATGCTTGCGAAGGCTTTAACCTAATGGGAAACCTATTGTCTGATATAGACCAACAATTGAAATTTGCTGTAGAAGGTCTGGAAGGCTACGAAGATATTTGGCTCAATGAGCTGCAAAACAAGTCGAAGGTAAATGTGGTAATAATAGATGACAACGAAAACGACACCATGGTGCTCAAAAGCCACATTACCGACAGGGTGCCGCATGTGAATGTGGTGGCTTTTTCCGATAGCAGAATGGCGCTCTTTTACCTGCGCAACAGCGTAAAAAAAGTGGACAAGGTTTTTCTTGACCTTCAAATGCCCGATATTGGCGGGGTAGAAATAATAAAAGCAGTGGCGGCGGAGGGCCTCAATGTTACTCAACTTTACACGCTAAGTGCCCATAGTATTGAATACCTTTCAAAAAGAGGGGTGTCGGTGGATAGGTTTCCTTTTTTGAGAGCCCATATAGAAAAACCAATAAAAGATAATGAAATAATGAATATACTGCAAAAATGACAACAGAGAAGAAACAGGTATGGGTAATAGACGATGAACCCCTTGCCCTGCACATGTATGCGCGGGTTATGAGAAAAATAAATCCACCAAACGCCACAATTCATTATTTTGAGGCGGGGGAAGCAGCACTGGAATTTTTGAATGGCGGCAAAGCTCCAAACTTGATTTTTCTTGATTTGGAGATGCCCAATATGAGCGGACTTGAGTTTTTGCACCTGCTAATGAGCCGATTGGAAAACCCTGAAAAAAGTTTGCAGGTGCTTATTGTCAGCAGCAAAGAAATAGACCATAGCCACCCTGATATCCAAATTTTTCCGGTGGTAAAGGCGGTGGTAAAAAAGCCGATTACCCGCACGTCGATTAAGCTTTTTGAGCAATTTCTATTGCCCTGATGTCACGGCGCTTCAGTAAAATTTGTATTCTATACCATTCGCTTTAAAGCGCTTGTCATTCGCTTGAATTTGGGTTTAAGCGGGCTTTTAATGAGTTCCTTTGCTGCACGTTAAATAAGTGAGTTAGTCTAATAGCATATTCATTACTTCAACAAAATACTTTGTCAATCTTAACTAACCTTAAGCCCGCATAGCATCCCCCGCCGTGTGGGCTTTTTTCTTGTTGTATTCATAGCCTTTTCTCATAAAAAAACAGGCCTTGCCATTGGGGTTGACAAAGCCTGTGCTTGGGACTTATTTGATTAGCTTGGGGTTTAGATAAAAAGGTTTGGCTAAAATAATTTTTGTGGAACAACCTACAAGTCTATTAAAGCCAAAAGCAAGTTGCACAAACTGAATGGCTGTCACAGCAAATCAAAGTTTTTTCAAGTGCTTGGGGCAAGGCATCAAATTGGTTTGCGCAATTTTAAAGCATATACCATCGGTAGTTTTGCGCCCATTCCTTCAATCCGGTATTTTTTGGGCGCTATGGCTACACAGTTTTTGAAACAAGGATGGGGCGAGTAGTCGTATTCCTGTATTTTTTCTAATACCAAGCCTTGGTTGAGTAGTGCCGCAATTACTTCGGCTATTCCGTGGTTCCAGCCCACGGTGGTTTGTTGCTCTGCTTCGCCACCATCGGTGTAAGTGCCTGTAGTTTCTATAATGGGTTCGTCGGTAAAATAGCGGTATTTTATTTCTTTAAAATCATCATCAAACATCCAAACCACGGGGTGAAATTCAGCAAATACAAATGTGCCACCTGGGGCTAAAAAATGTGCCACCACCGCCGCCCACTTGTTTACATCGGGTAGCCAACCTATGGTGCCATACGAGGTAAAAACCATATCGAATGTTTCGTGCAATTCCTTTGGCAAGTCGTACAAATTGCAGCAAACAAACCTTGCCGGTTCACCGGTTTTGGCATTTAATTTTATGGCTTCTTCAATGGCTGCATCACTCAAATCTATGCCAACCACCTCACGGGCACCCATTCTGCATAGCGAAATGGTGTCTTGCCCAAAATGGCATTGCAGGTGCAATACTTTTTTATTTTCTATATCAGTAAGCAGTGCTGTTTCAATGTCATTGAGCGAAAGGCCGCCCTTGTTGAAAGCTTCATTATTATAAAAATTGGATTTTACGTGTATTTTGGTCTTTTGGTTCCAGGCCTCTTTGTTCAGTTCAATATAATTCTTTGTCATATTTCTTAAAATTTGTGTGGATGAATGGTAAGCAACCAAGCGCCTTCAAACAAGGCAGGGAATTTGAGTTTTTCAGCCACTGCCACCTCCTGATTCGGATACAAACCGGCACAAAGCCTGTAATAACCGTCGTGCATGGAGCTGATATAACTTTTGATGCCGGCCATTTCAAATTCCTTCTTTTTTACCCAGGCCCATTTTGGATTGGTATAGCTGCTTATTATCCAGGTATATCGCCCGCTGCTGTCAAGCGCTGTTTGCTGGTAAAAGTTATGGTTTCGGTATAATGAATCTTTAGCCAAGACCGAATTACTACTGTCTTTTAACAACCATTGGTGCATGGGCGGATTGTATTGTATGAGTTGTGGCCAAATATTTAGTTGGCGGCTTTCGAGCAATTGCATAGTCGTAGCGTCAAACTTGGCTATTACCGTTTTGTGTTCTTGAATCAGGTACAAATTATTATAAGGGTCAAGCCAAAGCGGTCCGGGTTTATTGCCGGTTTTTACAAAGTCAACCAATTGTTTTTTTTGAAGGCTCACTTTTGCCAAGGAGCGACAGGATCTAACGCCGGCATAGAGCAGTTGTTTGTTTTCGTCTATTGCCAAAAAACGCCCCGATTGGCCATTGAGCCTTATGGAGTCAACAAGATTTGCGGTTTCAATTTGTATGATGCCAACACTGCGCGAATACACTCCGGTATAATAAAGCTCCGATTTTTGTGGGTTGAAACACAAGCCAAATGGCATTCCGTCAACTTTCAAATAGCTAATGGATTTGTTTTCGCGGTGGTAGATAAAAATATGACCGGTAGCCACACTCGCTATAAAAAGGAAGTGTTGGGTGTATAAATAATGCACAAGTGGGCCGCAGTTGGTGTTTTTCACAAGCGCTTCCACCTCAGGGTTGCTACTTGCAGGCCAATTTTTATAATCTTGGTTGGCAATGGCGCGGCTCAGCTGATTTGACGAAAAGTAGCTGTAGGGTGGCACATATTGTAGTGAATCAAATTGAAGGTTGTACAACTTGTATTCGCTCTTTGGCTTTCCTGCTGTTGGTTTGTTGCCTGAAATAGCGGTTTGCAGTGGTGCTTCGCTTGCATTTGTGAATATTTCAAAACCCTGGGCGCGTAGTTGAAATGGGATAAGTGCCCAAATGCAGGTAATAACTAATAATTGTATTTTCCTTTCCATAAATTTCTCAGCCATTTTCTAATGGCATTTTCGCGGTCGTTATTACCCGGTTCGTAAAACTTGGTGTTGCTAAGGTCATCGGGCAAAAACTCCTGCTCTGCAAAATTACCATCAAAGCTGTGCGCATATTTGTAATTTTTGCCATAATCCAGATTTTTCATAAGCTTGGTGGGAGCATTGCGCAAGTGCAGCGGCACACTCAAGTCGCCGCTTTTGTCAACCGCGGCCAAGGCAGCATCTATAGCTGCATACGAGGCGTTTGACTTGGGTGAAGTAGCTAAATAAATGGCGGTTTGCGACAACAGAATCCTCGCTTCGGGCATGCCAATTACATTTACCGCCTGAAAACAATTATTGGCAAGCACCAAGGCAGTTGGGTTGGCGTTTCCAATGTCTTCCGATGCCAAAATGAGCATGCGACGGGCAATGAATTTTACATCTTCGCCGCCTTTGAGCATGCGCGCCAAATAATAAACCGCCGCATTGGGGTCGCTGCCGCGCATCGATTTTATAAAGGCCGAAATAATGTCGTAATGCTGTTCGCCGTTTTTATCATATTTAGGTGTTTTTTGTTGTATTACCTTTTGTACGAGTGCATCGGTTATGGCTACGGGCGATTTGTTTTCGCTATTTATAGCCAACTCCAACAGATTGAGCAGCTTGCGTGCATCTCCACCACTAAATTGTAGCAGCGAATGGGTTTCCGTTAGCAAGACTTCCTTTTGCTTCAGCAAGCTGTCGTTTATTAGGGCATGCTGCACAATTTGCAACAACTCCTGCGCGCTGAATTCTTTTAAAACATACACCTGACAACGGCTAAGCAGCGCCGGAATCACTTCAAAAGATGGATTTTCGGTAGTGGCGCCAATCAGGGTGATGGTGCCATTTTCTACTGCGCCGAGCAAAGCATCTTGTTGCGACTTGTTGAACCTGTGAATTTCATCGATAAATAACAGGGCTTTTCCAAGTTTTTTTGCTGCATCCAAAACTTGTCGTACTTCTTTCACACCCGCTTGTATAGCGCTCAGGCTGAAAAATTGCAGGTTAACTTCTTTGGCTATAAGCAGCGCAAGGGTGGTTTTGCCCACACCCGGCGGCCCCCAAAATATCATGGAAGGTACTTTGCCCGAAGCCACCAAGTTGCTGATAACACCTTGTGGACCAACTAAATGTTCCTGACCAATGTATTCGCTCAGGCTTTGCGGGCGCATGCGCTCGGCCAAAGGTTTATGTTCTGCTCCCGTCATGGCAGCGAAAGTCGTAAGTTTATTGGCAATACACCAAAATCCGCGGGTGAATGCCGAGGGTATTGTTTATATTTTTGCCTTCAAAACATTGAAAAATGATTGATACAAAATATACGCTAGAAGAACTGAATGCCGCCAATGTGGGCAATATGGCCGAGAATATGGGGATAGTTTTTACCGAAATAAATGCCGGATACCTGAAAGCAAAAATGCCGGTTGACCACCGCACCGTGCAGCCCATTGGTATCTTAAATGGCGGCGCATCGGCTGCATTGGCCGAAACCGTGGGAAGCCTGGCTTCGTATCTGTGCATAGACAGGAAGGCATTTTATACCGTTGGTCTTGAAATAAAATGCAACCACATAAGCAGCGCAGCGGGTGGATTTGTAAGCGCCACCGCCAAACCGGCACATTTGGGCAAACGCACACATGTATGGCAAATTCAGATAGTTGACGAGGCGGAAAGGTTGGTTTGTTTGAGCACCCTTACCATGCAGGTGCTGCCCTTGGAGCCCAATTCATTTGCCCACAAAATGTTGCAAAAAAGTCCATTGAGTGCTTTTTCTGATTGATGAGAGTTGTATGGTTACTAATCTTGGGGCAGATTCTGGCCGGGTTCAGTGTACGTCTAATAAGCGAAGGCTACCAATATCCATTGCATAGGCGATATTTGATGAGTGAGTATTATTGAACAGTTTCAATTAAGTTTGTTCTTACACGGAAGTCTATATTGATATGAATGCGCTTGAATTAAGACATAAAATAATTGAACAATTATCCCTAATTGAAGATGCGGCTTTTTTAAATGCAATTAGAACAATAGTTGAATCGAAAGCCAAAGAGGTTGAATACAAGTTAAGTGAATTTCAAAAGCAAAGAATTGAAATGGCAAGAGCCGAATTGAGCAACGGCGAAGCCATTGAAAACGATGATTTGCAAAAAGAATTGGACCAATGGCTGGATACAAAATAGTCTGGTCAAAATGGGCCCGATCGGACTTAATTGAAATACTGGAATTCTATATAAATAGAAATGGAACAGCTACTTACAGTAAAAAACTCAATTCAAAAATCAAACACAGTCTAAAGGTCATTTCAAAAAATCCTAAAATTGGGGTTGAGACAGATTTTGAAAATGTGCGGGCAATAATTACCGGGGATTATCAAATAATTTACGAAATACTTGAAGGAGTTATATTAGTTTCAATGATTTGGGATTGCAGAAGAAATCCGAATAGTAAAAAACTTGGGCTGAGAATAAACAGGTAGAGGAATCACTGCGAATTTGGATAGATTCAAAATCAAGTCAAGCCATTTTCATCTGCTTTTGGCCTATGTTTGTCTGCAACAATTGATATAAAATGATGGCAAAGTTTAAATGGAGCATTTGTGAGCCTTTGAATCCAAAAATTATTGAAAGAGGTGAAATTGAGGCAGAAAAGGTTGTAGCAACTTTTGAGTCATTTCCTTGGGAGAAGTATTTAGACGAACTTAATGAAGCGGACGAAAAATCAATTCATTTTTCACCTTCCTTAGAATTTAGAAATACCGACCACCATCATGGATTAACTTTTTCGGCGGTTGGTGTATCCAATAATTTTGAATTTTATCTGTTTTATGTAAGACCAAAAACTGTATCGAAATTCTTTGGCCTTATTCAAAAATTTCAGCCTGATTTTAGGACGGATTTGATAGGGATTAGCCAGGCTGAAGCAGTGGGTTTTTTAAACGCGTTGGTTGATAACAAGCTTGATTTTTTGGAACAACATATCAGGTAACTCCGAAACAAAAAGCGGAACGCAAAATGGGGTCTAAACACGTCTGACATTCAGTTTTTTACATGGCTAATCGGCATTTGATGTGTCGTCTATTAGCTTCATTTACCATAAGAAAAATATGCTTGATGAAGTTTTGCCTGATTTGTAATTTTCATAAGGAAAATTTGAAACCTCAATACTAATTCAAATGCGGACTGATAAACTGTCGCAACTGAGCCGTATTTAGAGCACCTGATTGCCGCCAAACGGGGTTTCCTTTTTTGAACAAAATGAGTGTGGGAACGCCCCTAACCTGATAGTGCAT
>WGNN01000089.1 GCA_016124515.1 bacterium | reverse complement strand
GTTGATATTTGATGGGTGATGGGTGATAAGTGATGCGGATAGGTGCCTAATAGAGCTTCAATTATTTCAAACTTGGTTTAACGATTGGCATTTCAACTCAACAGATTGCGGATCAAGTCCGCAATGACGGATGAGATTATAGGGTATTGAATGAGAATGTTGTGTTGGTTTTGTATGATGCCTCTTTGGGGCCTGAACGGCGGTAATATTTTGTTTATTCATAGGGCATTGCCCTATGCTGAGTTGCATCGCCCCTTTGGGGCTTTTATGTTTTTACAAGCTCGCAAGGCGAGCAAGGTAATCTCGTTAATTTTCATATTATTATAGCAGCCCTGACAGGGTTCTAAACCCTGTCAGGGCTGCTTATATCGCAATGAATAAATTTTTAAAGGATATTTTAAAGTCCGGTTTTTCAACTCAACATATTGCGGATCAAGTCCGCAATGACGGACTTTGATATGTGTGATAGCTCATTATAAAAAGAACGAATTTCCTTACTTCTCACCGCCACGCATTAGATAGTAAATTTCGAAACTCGTTGGAAACGAGACGTGAAATCCTATCCATCAGCACATCAACACATCAGCATCTATTTAATTCTAATACAGACGCATTTCTGATCGCTGAGTTTGAAAGATGCCATGGAAACGCCACCGTCAGGGCCGCCAAAAGGATCTTTGAAATTAAACAAATAAGCTGATTGATCATCATTTTCGGTGCTTGACCATAATGCTACCTGTCCGGTGGGAAATATTTCAGGGTCCACATCAAAAATATCCTTCAGCTCACCTGTAGAAGGAAGATACCAATCGCTGAAACCAAGGGTGGTGAGTTGGGCGCATTTTTTCCCTGCATTTTCAGCTGACAATTTTGCCAATGTGGCCGTATTGGTTTGACCTGAACTGCCTGAATTGGCTCCTGTGGTTTGTGTGGGACCCCAAACGCTGCTAAATGTGGCATCCTCATGCATAATGTAGGTGGTGCCTCCCACTTTAACTTCTATGGTACTCAAGGTGGTAAACGAAACTTCATTGCCGTATGCGGTTCCATTGGCGTTGGTGGCATAAGCGCGCAAATAGTATTTTGTATTGCGATCCAGTCCTTCCAAAACTGATGTGAAACTACCTGTTCCGGCGCCATCAGTTGTAATGGAATTGTTGATATTGGGACCTGATAAGGTTCCCCAGCAAATGCCACGCGCGGTTACTTCGCTGCCACCATCATCAGTTACCGTGCCGCCGTTCCACCAATATTGCTCACATCGAGTGTTTGCACAGTAGGCAGGCCATTACTTTGTCCGTTTTCGGTGGTAAAACTAAGTTCGTTGCCGTAGCCGGTACCTGCCGAGTTGGTTGCATAGGCTCTTATATAATAAGTTGTATTAGGTTTCAGTCCGGTTATTTCTGATGCAAAACTACCAACTCCGCCTCCGTCAGTAGTTATGGAATTGTTGATATTAGGCTCCGAAACGGTGCTCCAACACACGCCGCGGCTGCTGATATCAGCGCCCCCGTCATCGGTTATTTTTCCACCTGATTGTGCGGTGGTGCTCATTATGGCCGATACGGCTATTGTTTCAAGGGTGGGGATTTCTTCTTTTTTGCAGGAGCCTAATATGGCGGCGCTCAAGCCTGTAATCACCAGCAATAGGAGTACATTTTTGGTTCTCATAGTAATTTTGTTTTGTGTTAAATATGTGATGTAAGTTGTTTTAAAACCCTTGATAAACTTTTCAAGGACCTTTATTTTAGTCAAACATACATTATTCACCGGTTTATTGCCAAAATTTTCATTTGGCATCCGCAAAGTTTCAATCAACGGAAGGTCGGCTTGCCAGAAAAAGGTGGTTCGTGGATGTAAATCGCTTTTTATTTGGATGTTCAGTTGCAGAATCTACATCAACGCAAACAAAGGTTTATTTTACTTCTTGCTTTTTTTGAAAAAATACCATGAAAAGGCAATGAAAACAACTATCATAAAACCCACTTTGTAATATTCAGTAGCTGCAAACAACCATTTTTCCAGTAACACTCCAACTACTACAGTTATAATAACCCAGCCAAACAATTTCCAATTGTTTTTACGTACCTTGACCACGATCTCCTCGCTTTCTTTTTGAAACGATGTGTGTTCATTTTGTTTAGAAGTTAATTCAAAACCGTTTTGACCAAAATATGCGATGCTTTTGTCAAAGTCAGAATTATCAGAATTGCAAGCGATTTGGTAGCTTCTTTCAATTTTGTACATGGTTTCAATAAATGCCGTGCAATTTAATACTGCACCGCTTCACATAAATAATGAAGATAACTTATAGTGCGCTTTTCACAATCTTATCTATTAAAGAGCCTTGGTTGTTGAACACAAAAATGGCGTAATAAAACCCGGAACCAGTGCCATTTTCCATTAGCAAGATAATGTCACCTTCATCTGTCAGATAAGCTTTGGTAGGACAATGGTTTTCTGTGCATAAGATATTCACATCAAAAAAATTAGCAAATTCTTCTTTTGGGAGAGATATTTCATTACCATTTATAGAAATAAATATTCTATCCAATTGATTGCGTGGTTTATAATGAAGCGAATTCAAGCTAATAATTTCAACCTCATCAAGACCATAAAATGGATGTTTATCGTAGTATCTTGAGTCGGTCAACAGATTGTTTTGTAATTGCAGGCTGTCGAAGTATCTTGTTTGGAGCCTTATTTTGATGGTGTCATTTGAAATTAACAATTCATTTTGCCCCATATTTTCTGAATTCAAAGTGGCATATTTAAAACTGTGGAAGTACTCAAAGTTACTATTTCCCATATCAACTGTCTTTTGGCCCAAATAATCCAACGAAACTAAGGTGTCGTAAATAACCATTCCACTCTGATTTGGCCTTGCCATTTGCACTTTATACATCTTGTTGGCATGTTGAGAACTTGCAGTTGAAACATGGAACAGAACCCAAAATAATATGAAAGCAGTTTGGAAAAATTGTTTACTCATTCTTGAAAAGTTCCGGTTTAGATGGCAAAATACACTTTTCCCAATGAATCACCTTTTTACGGCTTTGGTCAATTGCTTTAATTGCTTTTTAGATAGTACCTCGCTCAAACGATCATTTGAATTTGCAATACATCCATTACATGAAAAGATATTCAATGGTAAGGTGGCAACATAAGCGATCAATTCTTTGTCTTCAGCTGATGCAGAATACCCTTGTTTTGACAAAAGATGCAAACCGCATAAACCAAAAGCTTTCACTTCAGGATTCATTGATTTTAGCCACTGAATGAGTATTTCCCATTCTCTATTCAAGACCAATGAGTCCATTATTCGGCCTAAGGCTGGAGCGGATGGCGCTTAATTGCGTCGAAACTGCCAACTTGTTGCCTTCAATTCCAATATCATTTTATGACATATTGATAACCATTAAAAACATATTCCACGAATTCCCATGAAAAACGTCCGTGACTTACTCTAGGAACTTTCAATTGCATCCCATCGTCTGAAATTTCAATGGGCCAAACCCCATCAGGTTGATTGTAAGGGTTTAGAAATGAAAAATCATAATCTACAAATATTGTCGCGCTGTTGTTAGGAAAAAGCCTAACAGGCTTAATTTGATCTTCAATAACGAAGGCCTGTAAAGTTAGCCAGTAACTGCGTGTTGACGCCTTTCCTTCGCCTTTAAACAGGTAGTACTTTTGTCCATTATCGGATGAAATCAGGATAATTTTATTGAATAGAGGATTATCAAGTTCTGAATCACTTGCTACTGCATACTTCTCCTGTATATCTAAAACCAATTGTATATCAATTGCATTTGATGGCGTTTTGTATATTACGCAACTTTTATAAAGTATCATGGTGCCTCCCATTTGTGAGTTCCAGGAGTACAAAGCCAGTCTTTTATCGTCAGAGACAACAAATTTTGCATTAGTAAACTTATCTGTTTCCAGCTCAAATAAATCAATTCTTTTCGATGCTTTCTTCCATTAGTTCATTACCTGCTCATTCGCACGATAAATTTGCTCCGCCAAACTGTCATTATATGATGTTCGATGCACCAAGCTATCTAGTTTTCTGTGTTGTTGATTTAATAATTTGTTTAGGGATTCAGCAGTCAAATCAGCCTGTTTCAGTTCCATCTTAAATGAGACACACAATATGATGGATGCAAATATGGCGGTGAAATATATTAATCTACTTCGGGTCAATTCAAGTATTTTTATTTGTTTCATATGTTTACAAGTTAACACCAATAGCAAAACCTGAAACACCTTTTTATCAAAATGGAACAACGTAGGTGCCTAATGGCCATTTCAACCAAATGCTTTAATTGCCATAACGGTAATGTCCAATTATTTCAAAATCAAAAAGCATGTCTTCAAGTACTTGGCCTGCGCCAATGTTGTGAATTATGAGCGGACGTTTATTATCATCTGAGCGCTTGGCAGAGACAATTCCAATGTGTGTAATTCCACCACCTAAACTCCAGCAAACAATATCGCCAGGCTTGTAGTCGTCGGCATTCCGGGTAATTACAAGTGCATTACCATATCTGCCAAAAAAGGTCATTAAGTTGGGTACACGCCTGTGGTCTATGTTTTTGTCCGTTTTAGTAAGCCCCCAATTGTTTGGATATTCACTGAAATGGGCCAACATGTCTTCATGTACCAGCTTTTGCAGGTCAATTCCTACTTTTCGGTAAGCTCTAATTACCACATCGGTACAAACGCCTTTATTGGCCGGTATATCGCCACCCGGATAAGCTATACTATAATAAGTTGGATCGTATTGCACCGGTTGTTTGGTTAAAGCCAGCGCAGAATCGGCCAATTGATTGTAAAAATCTGATTGCCCAAATACAACATGCGTAAATGGTGCAGAGAAAAATAAAAGGATGCACAAATGCTTCATTCCAACAATTTAGACATGCGAAAGGTAAAACGAAAAGGTTTGAATCTTGTTAATCCCGCTACCAATTTGCTAGTTTTAACATGAGTAATTCTTGGAGGCTAAACCAATTCGTCTTTGTTTTCATTTTCAAACCGCTCAATATTCTTGAAGAATAAAAATGGGACAAATACCACATTCGGATCTTCAGGAAGTATAAAAATCAAATGCTGTTGCCTCGTTTTTAATTGGCGATGATAGGCCGATTTGAACCTGAATTTATATTCCAATGTGCCAAGGTAATAGGTGAAAATATATTCCTTAACCCTTCTGTTGTTATGCTGCAGGTTGGTGTTCTTTATAGCCGTAATGGTTGCGTAACCACCTTTTCCGTTGTTGTATGCTTGAGCAGCCCACCGAGTGAGTCTAATTTTTTGTGCGTTAATGATATAACCTAAAACAAGAAACACACAACCTATGAGCAAACTTTCAATTTTACCGCCAAAGCCAGTTCCTATAATTAATGAAAAGCCACATAATAAAAGTACATCTCCAATTAAAAAAGGGGGTGTTTTGATGTAGATTCATACTTGATCTAACAATTTTAATTTCTTCATATTTTTTTTCTAATTTATTTACTTTTATTTCAAACCGCATTTTCGACAATGTGGACAAAAATATTCATAAACTTCCGATTCTTTTATTTGAATTTTACCGTCCACTCGCTTCTTCGTAATTAATATTCCGGCACCAGTTTTATCAATATTCCAATATACCGTCTCTTTGGTAAGCAGACTTAAGTTTTTGCCCCGCCATTCGTAAATAGCGTGTCCAATTTCTGTACCTCCTATACGCCAAAAACTGTGAAAAGTTTTGGAAGAATCATCAAAAACGGGATTCATGTACCTTTCGATGCTTGTATCACGTGTAAATTGCTGTGCTATTGTATCATAAAACCAATACCTATAACTTGTGTATAAACTTATACTTGTCCAGCATAAAACCCGAAAATCATTAAACCCATCAAAATTCATGTCTTCTAAGCCAAATACGGTATTAGAATCCAAAAAGTGTTCAAAAATGTAGGGTTCAATCAAAATAGTTTGCAGCTTGCTACGATCTTGCTGGGCATAAACTTCTACCGATGCGATTACAGGACCTTTACCACCCTTAGAGCCGCCAAGCTGCATTGAATCAACGTTAACTACAAATTCATTCAGACTATCACTAAAAATCCAAGCCTTTTGTGCAATACCTGAATTGGTCAGAAACATGCATAACACGCAATTGGAAAGGAATTTGACTATCGATTTCATATACACGCACTAAAGGTAGTATTTCACCCAAAAAACCACCGCATTTCTACAATGTATGCTTCGATTTTGATTGTAGTTTTACGCCTTTCATCTAATCCCGCAAATAGCAAATGGATCCGGCCAGTTATCTAAGTTTTCGAAAAATTGTCATTAATTCTGCCTTCAAACTGATGTTTACAATGATAAATGACCAAATTCAAATTGATTAAGAGTAAGTTATCATCCTTTTATTCCAAATAATCTATATTACAACTACTAACCCAATTTGTCATGACACCAAAATATGTCATAAGTGCGCTACTTAAGACTGCCCTTGCCTTATTATTCACCACCTGCCTTATCAATCATTCAAGGGCCCAAATAAAAAGCAATGTATCATTTCAGGTGTTCGATCAACATTTTGAAAACTTGAAATGGAGTGATTCAATTGTCATAGATTTCTTTTACTCAAGTGCTGTATCGAATTTTTTTAGTCATGAAAGACAACCTATTGATAGCACTCTGCTAAAAAGTTTTTTACCCGATAGTTTATCAAGCTACTCATGGCCTGTGGCAAAGTGGATGGTTGGCTACAATAGCTTTTATTTTCTTATCAACCGAATTGACAATTGGCGAGACGGTGTGCTTGCAGTATATAATACTGATCTTCAGAAGTTTGAAAGCATTGAATTAGTACATGTTTCATCTCCGGGCGATGGAAGTCAATTTTATCTTAAAAGTGTGATAAAAGTTCAGAATGATAGTATGGTACTTCTAAAAAGAAGTTATATGAGATCCACATCTTTGGTAATGCATGGTTTCAGGGTGATGACTTGTCGTACAACAACAAAATACTTGTGGCGAAGTGAATTGGGTAGTTTTGAACGATTTGAAGCGCTTGAAAAATGCAGCAAACACTTCACGAGAGATTAACACAAAAAAAGGGTGGCTAATCAGGCCACCCTTAAACACCAACAAATCATAATCACCCGTAAAAACCTGTTACTGTTATTCTTTCACGTAGATTACTTCTTTTCTGAATCCGCATTTCTTCAGCAGCCTGTCTATGGCTTCCGATTCTTGCTCTACAAAGCTTATTACGCGCTTTGCTCCACCAAATGTAAGTGCCCAATTCGATATTTCGGTAATTGCTTCGCTCATATAGCCATTTTTTCTGTATTTCGGATCCATTATGTAGCCCAGAATCACTTCGCCTTTTCTGTTGGGGGCTCCCAAAAAGCTTGCGCCGCCAATAGAGCGGTTCTCATCTTTTAGCACCACTTCCCAATTGGTATGCCAGCGGTAGTCGGTGTCCATGCTATGTGCATTTTCAAGCCAAAAAAGAAAGGTTTCATTGCGCAACACACGGTATTCTCCCGAAAAATCCAAGTGTGACTGATTGAGTCCGAGTGCCTCTTCAAGCTCCTTTCTCGAGTTGCTCAGCATCTCCAAATAGTCAAATTCAAGCGGAATCAACCGCAATCTTGGTGTTTCAATTTCAAACATGATCCCAAATTAAATTACATCAATACATTCCAGTTGTCGTCGGTTTGGTTCCAGTCTTTGTATTTCTCTTTTCCACCGCGCACGCCCCAGTCAGAGTCAATGGTAAGGCGGGCACTTATGCCACCGCGTGGATTGCATAACATCACCAATCGCAACCTGTCGGGCTCGTAAACTTCCATCAGGTGGTCGTACATAATGTTTATCAATCGCTCGTACGATACCACAATGTCGCGCAGGTGATACACATACAGTTTCAGGCTTTTCAGCTCAATAATCTTTTCATTGGGGTAAAAGGTAAGGTAGCAGGTTGCAAAGTCGGGTTGCTTTTGTACCCCCAAAAAGGTAAACTCAGGAACCTTAACTTTAATCTCATAAGCCCCTTTTGATGGATTGGGCAGGGCTTTGAGTATGCTTTTGTCTATGCTTTCGAATGTCTTTATCATTTGGCTTTAAATTGAAGAGCAAAGATTGAATAATGCACGAAAATGCTATGCATGTACCACTATTTTTGACCAAATTTTAGTCTATCATGCAAATAAAGAAAATAGAGCACATTGGCATAGCTGTAAAAAGCATTGCTGAAGCACTCAAATTCTATGAAGGGGTACTGGGTTTCAATTGCTACAATATAGAAACCGTTGAAGACCAAAAGGTTAAAACGGCTTTCCTAAAGGTAGGCGAAATAAAGCTAGAATTGCTCGAAAGCACCGCCCCGGATGGTCCTATTGCCAAATTTATCGAAAAGCGCGGCGAAGGCATCCACCACATAGCCTACAATGTGGCGCATGTAAATGAGGCCCTGCACGAAGCTGCGCAAAAACATATTGTGTTGATAGATGAACAAAGCCGTGCGGGTGCCGAAGGTTTTCAAATAGGTTTTCTGCACCCCAAGTCAACTTTTGGCGTACTTACCGAGTTTTGCGGCACCAATGATTAACACGCACTTTTGAGTTATCTAAAAAAGCACCTTACACACCTGCGCCAACTTCTTGAACTTGAGCAGCAAGAAGAAAAACAATTGTTTCTTGACCGCATTGGTCGTTTCAATGTACACGAACGTGTAAAGCAGGGAATTACCTGGTATCCCATTTCCATTGCCGATTGGTATTTCGATTCGCTTGACAAGCTAGTGATTGAAATAGAGCGCGTTGCCCACAGCGATATTCCGCACGAATTCAATACCGGGCGCATTGTATCGGTTTTTAGCAACAAGGAAAACAATGCTGAAGCGCGGGCAAGCGGTACCATCGTTTCTATGCGTGGCAACATTGCCAAAGTGGTAATGAACTGCGACGACTTTGAAGACTGGATGAAAACCGGCAAAGTGGGCATGGACTTGCTCTACGACGAGACCTCGTTTAAGGAAATGAAGCATGCGCTAAAGGCTTTGGAAAAAACAGAAAACAGGCGTTTGCAACACTTACTCGATGTGGTGTATAGCGATAAAAAGCCTGAACAAAAAGCGCAACACCCAATAGCCCTTCCGCACCTGAACAGCAGTCAGTTGGCGGCACTAAACAACTGCATGGCACAGCAGGAAATAGCCATTATACACGGTCCGCCCGGTACCGGCAAAACCACTACCCTGCTCGATGTAATTGAAAAATCGCTGGAAACCAACGCACAGATTTTGGTAACTGCACCCAGCAATAATGCGGTGGACCTGTTGGTGGAAAAGCTTGACCAACGCGGCATCAATGTGCTGCGCATTGGCAATCCGGCGCGCATCAACGACCACATTCAAGAATTGTCGCTCAGTTGGCAAATTACCCGCCACGCTGATTTTTCGCTCATAAAAAAGATGAAAAAACAATCGGCTGAGCTGCGCAATATGGCTTCAAAATACAAGCGAAACTTTGGCCCATCGGAGCGCGAACAGCGCAAAGCCTTGTTTAACGAAGCCTGGAAACTACAAAAAGATGCACAGCAAATTGAAGATTACATCAGCAGCGATTTGCTTGAAAACGCACAAGTAATAGCCACTACTTTGGTGGCAAGCGCCAACCAAGCCATCCGCGACCGACGCTATCCCTTATGCATTATTGACGAAGCGAGTCAGGCTTTGGAACCTGCCAGCTGGATTCCCATTATGCGATCGGAAAAGGTGATAATGGCGGGTGACCACCAACAACTGCCACCCACGGTAAAGAGCTTTGAAGCAGATAAAGCCGGCTTGTCAAAAAGTTTGTTTGAAACCTGTATGGAAAAGCTGAAAGTGGATGTGATGCTCACCACGCAATACCGCATGAATGAGCAAATCATGCATTTTTCGTCGGGCAAATTTTACCAAAACGAATTGCAGGCACACCATTCAGTGGCGCGGCACAGCCTTGATGTAGAAAGTCCGGTGATAGAATTTGTAGATACTGCAGGATGCAGTTTTGATGAGGAAACCGAAAATAAAACCAATGGCACTGCCGGCAGCCTGAGCAATTTTCATGAAGCCGATTTGCTGTGGAAACACTTTTATGCCTTGTTTCAGCACCTGCAAAACAACAGCTACCCGCTTGAAAAACTTTCGGTGGGCCTTATTTCGCCCTACAAGGCGCAGGTAGAATTGTTGAAAAAACAGTTGGCTGAGTTTCCTTTTCCCAAAGACAAAATATCAATAAACACCATTGATGGTTTTCAGGGGCAGGAACGCGACATTATATACATATCGCTTGTGCGCAGCAACGACAGAAATGAAATTGGATTTTTGAAGGATTACCGCCGAATGAACGTGGCGCTCACGCGGGCTCGCAAAAAGCTTGTTGTAGTGGGCGATAGTGCCACCATAGCCAACGACCATTTCTACAACTCATTTGTAGCCTATGCCGAAGCGCAAGGCGGCTATAAAACAGCTTGGGAATTTTTGTACTGAGTTTTCAGCACAAATTACATAACTAACCTTTTTACCAAACTTTGGTTTAGTGTAACAGGGTTCCTACCAAAAACCAAACACCTTTGGCCTGCGATACCACCGAATAAGCCATACTCACTTGCTCTTTTGGCTGTACTTCAGGCACATTCATGGCCATTTTGTATTGAAAATAGGTGCCCGCAGTTACAGTAACTACAATGGCAGCCATTATCAGAACGATAGACCAGAAAACGTGATTGGCGTATTTCTTTGAATGTTTCATAGGGCGAAAATTAAAGATTTATTGAATTTTATGAATAAGAGAAAAAAATTAAATTGTTAAAAAGTGGTATAGGTACGTGCAGGGCACTCAATAAGTTACATCAATTGTCAATTTTTTCTATTTGCGCAATACCCGAAACATCCTGACTTATTTGCGGATTTCCTTTGTAACGCACCTTGCTGCTGCCACTTGCTTCAATGTTCAGGCGCTCGGTGGCGTGCAGTTCCGCCTCGCAAATACCCGACAAATCCACCTCTGTATATTCGCTTAGCATGTCGAGTGCCAGCAGTTCAGAGCTTCCTGATATTTCAGCATCAAGGCGCTCGGTGGTTCCCTGCAATTGTACTTTACTTATTCCTTCGGCTACTACTTCCAATCGCTTGGTGTGGCCGTTGAAAGTGCCATTGGTACCGCCACTGAAATCAAGTTCTACATTTTCTCCATCTTGTATCTCTACTATATATATACCTTGTCCGTTGGCTTCAATGCGGCGCAGGTTGGGCAATTGTATTTGTATGTGCACGGCCGCATCGGGCAATTCGCCTTTCCAAAAGTTGTCTAAATCAAACTCCAGCTCATCGTTGTACTGACTCACTTTCAGGTAGCCTTCGTTGGCCAGGCGGTTGTTTACCATCACGCTGAAACTCGGGCCTTGCTTCACTTCTACTTTTACCGCATGTTCGCTCGTTACCTTCACCGAATTGAAGTCGTGAAAGTCGTAAGTCATCATGTTTTCTGCAACAGGGCTTTTGCTTTTGCCGGCCATATAATCCAGACCATTGGCGCGCATGATAAAGGTTTTGTTTCCGTGGTCCCACAAATGGCTGTGGTTGCTGCGGCAATCAATATCATTCATATAGCCCATAAACTTCACTTTTTTGCCAATGGGTACTTGCAATACCACGGTCACATTTTGTGCGCGGTAGGGTGCACCACTTATTGAAGTGTATGGACTCAGGTTGATTAGCGTATCGTTTTGTTGCACTTCGTAGGCAATTAAGTTGGTGTTTTCACGTGCTTCGCCAAAATTGCTCCCTTGTGCACGGTAGCGCTTTATTAGGTGGTATTGCGCATCAGTTGAGGGTTCAATAAACAGGCGGACATCTTTGTAGTAAAAAGCTTCATTGTCAAAATAGAAGGCATCTTCGGTCCAGTTGACACCACCAAAATGACGACCATGCATGCTGTGCGATTGGCTGTACGAATTGCTGATATACAAGCAATTGGCATTGGCCGCCTGCACCGGTACTTCTTCTTCGGTAGTGGCACTTGACCTGAATTGCAAGGAAGTGGTGGCTACCGTGCCAATAAGTACGAGCAAGGACAAAATCCATACAAAAAACGCGGTGATGAGATAGGGTTTGCCAATTTTGCCCTGATGCAGCAAAAGCTGAAAAGAGCGGATTAAAATGACAATGACAGGGATGATAAATGACAGCAACAAGGCGAACATAAATACGGTGGCATGCAAGGAGTTGGGCATGATAAGGTGAAGTAAATCGCCAAATACAAAACCAAATAAGCTAAAGGAACCCACCAGACTGAGAAAGCCGAAAAGCATGGCCGCCAACATGCCAATGCCGGCAATAATGAGAATGACGGCAATGAAGCGCGCCGCTATTTTGAAAATGACACCGAGCACTTCAAACAAGCCTTCGAAAAAGTTTTGCAGAAACGAGGACATTTCCGACGCACTTTTTTTGATACGCGCCTTCTTTTCAGGGTCGTTTACAAACTCATTGATGTCATCGCTTATGGTTTTAAAACCGTCTTTGATGCTTTGCTCTATATTACTCACATTCACGGCCTTGCCCTTCATTTTCAATTTATCGGCAGTGGTTACCGCTTCGGGCACTATGGCCCACAATATGGCATAAATCAATGCCCCGGTTCCGGCGGCCATTGCGGCTATTACTATAAAGAATATCCTTATGTAAATCACATCTACACCAATGTAGTGCGAGAGTCCGGCGCACACACCGCCTATCACTTTTTCATCAGGATCGCGAAATATCTTTTTGTCGGCAGCACCTTGTGAAAAACCCTCGCGGCGGTGTTTCTTTTGTTGGTCTTCATGCGCTTCGGCTTCTTCTTCATCCACCATTTCGGTAGCTTGCCCCAAATTGGCAATTACCTCATTCACATCGGCCATGGTTACCACACTT
>WGNN01000022.1 GCA_016124515.1 bacterium | reverse complement strand
ATTACCAATGATGATGAACCGAGAATAGAACGGTAGTTTGAAGCATCCTGTCTTTTTAATGAAATAGATTGATCATTAGAGATGCGCGCAATCATAGTTTCAAGTAAATCGAGTAATAGCTCATTCCATGACGGAATGTTTGCGCCAATTGAAACGCCTGCTCCACAAACCAAAGTTAAATCACCTGCTTTTAGAGATTCCTTAAGCCTTTTTGTAAAAGTTTCATTTCTAGTGTTTTGGTCATCTCTGATGTTCTCCACTTCCCTTGGTGCTCTTTCAATTCCACTTGACAATACTTTCCTAAGTTTTTCTATGCCGTAGTTCATGCCTCTTGACATATCCACGAATTGGTAATTCATCAGATAACTTGGGGGTACGCTACGATCAGTGATGATGGGAATTATGCGAGTAGTCTTTTTTGAAATATCATTAAGAACAATTGACTCAATTTCTTTCAGAGCAAACTTTGAGTTCATTGTGTCCCTACTGAGCAGGATTAGAATTGCGTCAAAGTCTTTAATGCCTTCATTAATCTTTTTAAACCAATTGTCTCCGCTCTTAATGTTAAGGTTGTCGGAAAAAATATCGTGTCCGTCAAGTTGAAGTGCTTCCACAATCATGTGAAGTACTTCCCTATCATATCGACTTGAGCTTATGAATACTCTCATTCTCTAGTTATATTGTTGCCGCTAACTAACATACATCACGAAAAACCTCCACCTCACTCCCATCCTTATCATTGTCACCACCCCACTTGCAAGCCATCATGTGCAAGGAAGCTGGTTTCAAATCTGTCATTGCGTATATTTTCATCAAGCGGGCACTTTTTGTTTCAAACAAACATACACAAAAAAGCAAATCGGAAAGGCAAAGTGGCAGGCAAACACCACTTCAATGTTTTGGCTACCATAGCGCTACCCATTTGGAGTTTTGGTAGAGGCATGAAAGCGTGTGCTTATGCCAAAGCGGAGGCGAATAAACCTATCACTTATCAAATTTCTTTATTTCTATCAAACCGATGACCAAAAGCGCAAAACCTGCAATAACACCAAAAGCAATAGAAACTGCGGCAGACTCAAGTTCATTGCCAAGGCCTCCGGTCTTTGGAATTGAGTAACTTAAGAAACCCAATAGACAGACAATTTCAGCCATTACACATTCAACTTTTGTTACTCTTTCCGTTGCTTTTATAAACATCATGGTCCATAAGGTTAAGGGCAATAGAAGCAGTAATGATGATATCCAGTCAATTCCGCGTACTTGCATTTTGTATTTTGGTTTTAATGTGAATTGATACATTTTTCAAATCTACCAAATTTTGGTATCCGACTCAAACGTTGACTTTATTTCAGGCTTTTTGGGTTGTAGTTTTAGTTAATGGATTGCAACTATAAGAAAGTCAAGAATCTCAGATCTAAACCGTCTCTGAATCAAGAAACTACGCTCGTTGTCTAGGTGATTTTATGTGCTCCTTTATGTCCAACAAGTATTCTTTTACGCATAATTATTAGGCCTGTTGCAGCAATAAATGTAGCCAAAGCAAAAAAAGCAAAAACATTAGCTTGAATTTTTAATTGTTTGCCCTTTTTGTCGAGTTCATTTATTTGCTTAATTTTTTGATCTGCAGTTAAATCGTCATTACCGTCTATTAACCAATAGCTTTCATCAACTTCGTATTTTGAAGATAACATAGTGTCAAGAGTCCGGAATATGCAAACAGGCGTCAATATGTAAAGAACTATAATTGATATGTATAAAATCTTCTTTTTCAATTGAACTTTGCTTTGAATGTGTACGCTTTTAGCACCAATTTTTTATTTCTAGAACATTTTGTTAAAAATATTGGTTGTGTCAAAACGAGAAACAAATGAATCTGCAATAGCTTCATTTGAACTGAAAAGATCCAATAGCTTAGTTGTCACCAATTTTTCAGCTTCTTTTTGAACTGAATCATTTTCCAATGTTTCTTTCCAACTGCCGCCATATTCAAATTCATTTCCTTGAACAGCGCAAATCAAAATCAGACCATTATTCAGCTTTTTGCGTCGTACTATATGGGATTGCATTTCCTCTATTTTAATGTATTTTCTCAAACCACTTTGGAGTCCGTCAATTACACCATTTACGAGAGAACCACCACAAGTTGTATGAACTTCATTTGCGAAACTAAGCACAAATGGTCGCGGTTTCCAGTCACTTCTATAGGCCAGTCCAATCTGATATTGTCGTCCATTTATTTCTTCATCAATTTTGAGGATGAATTGATGTTGTCCTGGTGCATTTTCAATTTCTTGGCTAAATAAATAGAAAATTCCTTCGGGAAAACTGAAGAAGTTTTGTTGTTCAATACTTGGTCGCCTATCCTTTGTAATTATTGAATGTTTTCTAAAAATCAGGCTCAGTTGGAGCATTTCCTGAGCTAATTGAAAATAATCATCAATCATATTGAACTTCACAGCTTTATCAATGGAGAAATGAACTTCATATTCTTTGTCGGAAATTTCTATGATTTTAAAATTGCCTGATATTGCTTTTAAAACTTTAGGAAAAATGTAATCATGATTTTTAAAATCAGAATCAAACAGCTCAATGAAATTGGAGCAACTTAAATCAGATTTTATTTTAAACACGAAGTCGTTATTACCATTAATTGCCACTAAGAAATCTATAGAATGATTTTTTAAGCGTTTTGATGCATCGACAATTAGTCCTTTCATCAAACTAATACCATTTTTCCCAATATACATTTGGGGTCGGATTCTTACATGGTCTTTCAACTCAAAAACTTTAATTGACATATAGGTTAATTAATGGCCTACAACGGTCAAGACTATGCGTAGTGCGGGATTTCAAGGCACTTAGCTGTCCCATTACCGAAAAATTTGTTTAATGAAATTACTTTTATAGCAGCACTATTACACGCATTACGTTTGGCCATTGTGATATGCTGGCATTTATTCATTTTCATTGATTTATCAATCTATATTTATGAACTTTTATTTCAATTAGAATTGGTTTTTTTAATGCTTTTCCTTTTTTCGTTCTAGGTGTTACTCGTCTCAAAGATGTAAAAAGGAAATCATCATTTTTCGAATGCTCAATCACAACATTAGCCGCTTTTGCAAGTCCGCTTATTATCTCTGCAGTATAATTGTGTTGAATTAATCGTCCGGTTTCTTTGTCAAAATGGAATTCTTGTATTTCATTGTGAGTGGGAATCGTCTCAGGAAATTTTGCCATCAAAAATCCTTCTGATTTCTCAGTCCATTCTATTTCTTCATTCAGTAAAAGTCGAGGAAGCGTGAAATAGTTCCAAAACGCATAGTTAGCAAAATATGCCATATCCAAGTCGTCCCACCATAGAAGCCGCCTACCAAATGGGAAATATTGTCTTGCGTTCTTTCTTTCTGCAACAATTTCATTATTTTCATTTTCCAGCTTTACATCTTGTCCGTCAATAATTCCAGAGATGCCTTTGTTCTTTCCAATTGGAGTAAGTATTGAATACGGCCTATCAATTTCCATTTTTAATTTTGCCTGTTTAAAGAACGGTCTTCGTTTAAGCGTAAAAGCTAAACCCCTGACACTCACTTCGGCTTCTATGAATTTTCCATTTTCCCACAACTCAACTCCACCGTAGGCTTCAATCGCTTTTTGTGCTGTCAAACTTAGCATTATTGGTCTTTTCTATTAGCTAATTTTACAATTATGAAAGAGGCCAAGAATGCTTCTAATACACTCAACGGAATTGCAAAATATAGAATTCCAAAGGGTAATACGCCCATATTACCGACTACCAACCACATAAACACGAAACCTACAAACCAAGAAAGAAAAGTAGTTTGCATAAGAGAAAACTTTCTTGAAATGATAAAAATGCCAATTGCAAAACACAAAGACCAAATTCCCCAAACTGCACCGTTAATTGGTTCTTCCGGAAAAGTCAATCCAAGTTTTGTGTAATGATTAATCCAATAGTCGTGTAAAAGAAATGAATTGCGAACAAATTCAGATACACTTATCCAAATGGTCGCTAATAAAATTGGCAAGATTGTTTTTTTAAAAAAGTTCATATAGTACTTCGTTTTAGTTGCTATACTTTCGTTGTTCTTTCATGCATTAAATAATATATACCTTGAAAATCCTACACATCTCCCACACTTCATCAAAGTCACCACCCCGCTTGCAAGCCAGTGGAGACAAAGTAACCGGTTTTAAACGTGTCATCACGTTCATTTCCATAAAGCGTTCTTTTTTGTTTGCAAACAAACATAAGGCAAAAAACGACAGCTTGTGCAGAAATGGAAAACTTGCCGGCAGCCATTTACCCGCCATAAGCTATAAGCGTTGTTGGCCTTAGTTCTTATTCCTATATAATACAACAGAGCTTATTACTATATCATGGATAGCTAAGTGTTTCTTATCGCTTCCCACGGTTAAAAGAGATATCCAGCCCAATAGAAATTTAATAAGATACCTAATGATTGCGAGTGGAAAGCGTATGTTTTTTTCTGTATTAGAGCTTTGTTTTACTTGGATGTTCATAATCATGTGTCCAATGGTTCCTGCAAACAAGCTCGTAAACAGCGGGTCATACAAAAGGAAAATGAATATGAATCCTGCAAATCTAAAACTATCAGGAACGTTAGCAAACTGGGAAAAAACAATAGTCAAGACCACCATAAAAACGACTATTACAAATGAGTCTATAACTGCAGCTTTGATTCGGTCAGATACTCCGGGATAAATAATTTCTGTGTTATTAACATCGTCAATATTGTCCAATTGTTTTTCTGCCATTTTTGTCTCTTTTAAATTAATGCCAACTTACATATATCATAAAAATCCTCCACATCTCCCCCACTTTATCAAAGCCATCGCCCCAATGCAAGCCATAATGTGCATAGTAACCGGTTTTAAACGTACCAATGCGTTCATTTCCATAAAGCGCTCATTTTTGTTTGCAAACAAACATAAGGTAAAAAATGACAGCTTGTGCCGAAACGGAAAACTTGCTGGCAGCCGTTCACCCGCCATAAGCTATATGCGTTGTGGTAGGGCGTATTTTTCTTTTAAAATACTTTCCACCATTTTCCTTTTTTGGTCAACTGTTTGATCGTTATTTTCTTTGTCGGTTTCGGCTTTGTGCCTTCAGCTTCGAATTGTCTTTCGGCTGAATTATTCATAGTCCAACCTGCTGTCCACGAAGGTTTGAATAAATATCCTTTACCGTCATAATTTCCTGTGTCGTACGCTAACGTAACTGTGATGGTGCCAACCATCTCATAAATATCAGCATACTCTTTATTATATAAGTCAGGCATATACCAAGTTACATCAACTTCGTCTTGCCATTGTCCGAAATTGCAAATTAGAACTTCTGCATTTTCAAAGTCTTTAAGTGTCGGTTTATTGCTTTGATTTAGTCGAGTTGTTGCTATTAAGTTGCAAGCAGTTTCAGGATTATAATCGCTCGCTAATACAACCGCGCCACCATAATTGCCATATGCCATTTTGAAAACCAAGCAATCACCTTTAGCGAAAATTGGTGTTTTTGATTTTACTCTTTTTCTTGGTTTAGCTTTGGGTCTCTCTGATTTTATTTTTTCAAGAAACTTGTCAAGTGCAATTTTTCTTTTTTTAATCTCGTGTTCATTTGCACCGAGGTCAAGCCAAATTTTCAAGTCAGCACCCGAAGAAACAATCTCTTCAACTGTTGATAATACTTTCGGTTCGAGCGATTTTGTTTCCCATTGCGCTAATGCAAGGGCAAACCATAAACTGTTCTTTTCTTCTTCTATTTCTAGAATTTCCCAATTGTCTTCTACAATTTTTTTGGAAATGGTGTCGGGTTGTCCGCCCTTATTATATTGTTCGAAAAACTCGCTGTATATATCAGTAAATGCGTCACTGTCTTTTATCGAAGTTCCCCAAGTTCCCATTTCTGTGTCGTCTTTTTAAATGTCATGCAGCGGTTTCGGGCTTTGCCTTGGTGGGCTTTTGATACCGAAAACTGTCTGCCTGTACCAAGGTTAATTAATTGCTTAAATGTTTCTATTTGCACTGTCCGCCCACTAACGCAAATCCGTGTTAGCGGTTCGTTGTTTATTCTTGTCTGCTTTTATGAATGAGTATAGATTCAAGTCAATAAACTTATCATAGAGAAGTTCGCCTTGCCTGATAATTCCTTCTTTTGTGAAGTTAAGTTTCTCGGGAATAGCCTTACTTTTTAAATTTTCTGTCCCACATTTTATCTCAATTCTATTTAGCTTCAGGTCGTTAAAGCAAAAATCAATAAGTTTTTTACAAGACTTTGTTACAATGCCTTTTCCTTGCGCATCTTCAATAAGCCAATATCCGATTTCTCCAATGCCATTTTGCTTATCAATTTTATAAACTCCTATTCTTCCAACCATCCCGTTATTATCAAAAATTACATACGCATATTCACTCCTGTCTTTGTTTCGTTGCATAGTACCCTGCACAAAGTTTTGTGCAAAGTCAACGGTTTGCATGCTATCAACGAAGGGTAGCCACTGTCTTAAATGATTTCTGTTTTCATTAACCATCTGAAAGATTGATTGGGCATGTTTTTCTTCAATCAATTCGATTCTTATTTGGTCGTCAATATGTATGGTCATCATATGATTTGTATCTTTTTACGGTGTCAACTTCTTATGGCTGTTAATGGTTTGTATATACATTGTTAGCAAAAGTTATTTTTCTATAATCTCCAATTCATCAATTATTGCTGGTTCATAATCAAATTCAAATTCACCGTATTTTATACTCTCTTGCTCGATTGTACATTTAAACGATAATTTCACATTAAACGATTCTTCAACCAAATAATAGTGCTTATTCCAATCATGGTCTATAATTGAAATGTCACGTAATTCCTCATACAAATAGTAATCCGATTTGAAAAGAAAATATTCAATCCTAAAACAGGCTTTCATTTCTACCGGAATGTAAAAAATGCCATCAACAAATTGAGCCTTGTCAAGTTCTATTGTCTCAATTAAATCACCATCGATGTCTTGTAAAGCTCCTTCATTTCCATCTGAAGGAATATTTTCATGAACAATTACTTGCTCATCACCGGCAAAAAGGTCTCTGTATAACTCTTCTTTTGCATACTTCTCAATTTTATCTATATTTTCTTTGAGCACAATTAATTCATCTGCAAAATGTTCAATTTTCTTGTACTCTGTATCAATTGGTTTATAAACATCTGAGTCAAAAAAATCCTCATATGATTTAAAAACTTGGCAGTCGTCATTTTTTGCAATTGATTCTCTTAAATTTTTATCATCGCAAATAAAATAAGTCTTCCCAAATTTTTTATTTATTGTCAATATTGCTTCATAAATAAATGCGTCAGGAATATCTTTTCTGCTTTTAGGAATAGGAAATGGTTTGGAGCCAAGAAAATATGATGTCATTACTTTCTTTCCATGCTCTTCATTTATTTCATGTAAAATAGCTTCTGAATCGATTATAAACCTTTCCCAATGTTTTTCAATCGATTTTTCTGTATCCAATTTTATGGCTTCAAGTTCTTTTGCTATTTCTTTTAATTTCTCATATTCATCTGAATCTATACCCTTTCTGTTTAATGAAGAAATCTCCTTAATCGCATTTTCAATTCCATTTTCAACTTCAAGTATATTTTGAGATGTAGATTCTTTATATACAATCCATGGAAAATGAATTTTCAATAAGTTTAACTTGGAAAGTTTCTTTATTAAAAGAATATCAGAATTCAAGAATCCTCTATCTTTTCTTAGTACGCTTGTGTCAATTATAATATTCATTCTCTATGTCTGGTTTTTTAATTTTTGCTAACGGTTTAGGTACGCAACGTTTGGCTTTTCGGAGCCAATATCTGTCGCCCGTTGCGAAAAACGAAATGCGAGCTAAACTTGAACGCAATCCACTAAATGCCAAATGTTTGTATACCCGATGTTAGCACCAGTTCTTTTATGATTTCAACAAATTCATTTCTCTATGGGATAATATGTTTCCAAGTGTGTTTCCAGATATTATGATGGTCTCATCTTGCAATAATTTATCTATAATAAAGCCAAGATAAGTCTTTATAAAATCATATGTTTCTTCTTCTAATTTAGCTTTGAGTAGATCTAAAGTGCTTTTGTAATTATCATAGTAATGTTTCAAGATTGTCGTATCAGGAAAATGCTTCGTTAATTCAACAGTAAAATGATTAAGACAAATAATTGAAAGACCTATAAAATCTTGAACTTTGAAAATCTTGGTAATCTGCACTGGATCTTCATCTTGAATCATTGCCTTTAATTGATTCCTTTCATTTACATCATAATCGTCAATAAACTTAGTCTCTGATATTGGTTTGCATTTTACTCTTTGAGTTTGTGGCATCCAATATTCAAGGGTTGTAATTTCTAGTTCAAGTGTTCTAATTTCAACCATTTTTTGTGCTTGTTCCGTTGTTGCGTTTAACGCATATATGAACTTGTAATTTTCAATGAGTCGGGAAATTTGTCTATTCATGATTTTTTTTAATTACTAATTGGTGCTAACTTACATATATCATGAAAAACCTACACATTTTCCGCATTATCAATGTCACCACCCCAATGCAAGCCATTATGTACAAGGAAACTGGTTTCAAATATGTAATCGAGTTAATCTTCATCAGGCATTCATTTTTGTTGGCAAACAAACATACACAAAAAAGCAAATCGGTGGGCGCGCGTCAGGAAATTGTGCCGACCAAATGAAGGCACCTGCGTTGGTACCTGATTGTAGCAGGAATAAACTGCAACCTTCTGTGAATGAATAAATTTCTGCTGCGCTTAGGCAGGTACTGAATCATGTTAAGGATAACGTATTCTCCGCAAAATATGCGGAGGTTATACGCCTTAATCTCCGCATGGTTGGTCAATTGAGGGTATGAAGGCTTGCTTAATGAACTCTCCTGATTTGGCATTGCAAACTGCTGATGTTGACGGTATTTACGGATTTCCGCTCCGCTACGGCAGATCCTGAATCAAGTTCAGGATGACTTGGTGTTTATGGAACCTGTGTAGTTTTCACTTTCGGTCAAAAACCAAAACCAAATGCGGTTTGTAATTAATTTAACCTATTGTTTTTCAATTGTTTTAGGCTACATGTTGTAGCACGTCATTTTTTCGCATTTTCAATTTTCAAAATATTCTGAATGTTATATTTTTCAACATCACTTAATAAATGATCAACACTTTCCAACTTCGCTTTGTACCAAGCTTTCTTTCTAAAGTAACTGTCCATTTCTCCTCCTTGAATGAAAATGTATCCATGTCTGGCGAATATTTCATTTCTCATTATTTTTAACTGATCCAAAGTCATCGTTGCAAGCTTAGAAGGTGATATTATTTCGATACTTGTCAAAGGATATTCTCCAACAACTGATGAATTGGTGTTCGTCTCATGATAAACACCTAATTCATACTCGCCATCATAAACGTCGCAAGGTGGAATATTTAGATTTAAGCATCTATTCATAATTTCTCCGTCGTCGTAGAGTACGAATTTTCCATTTGTTTCATCAGAGTAAAACATATTATTTACTATCCTAACATTTGTGTAGGTATCGATGACAGTTTTCCATCCGGCAAAGCTTCCATCCGGTCCATAAAATTCAGAACCATTTTGTTTTACAGTAAAAAGTAGCGTATTGTCAGCCATTTTTAAAATACAGGTAGATTCCATTTCAGACAATCCAAAATAATAAGTTCCCAAATAGGTTGATACGTCGTCAACTATCCATTCAGAAATTCTGTCCTCTTCAATCGGAAAATCACTCATTATTTGAGCATGTAAAGAATTCATAATCAAGATGAATGCGATTGTCGAAATTTGCTTTTTCATTTTTAGTATTTAGATGCGTAAAAACGGCGCGGCTAGCATGAAATGCAAGGCTTTTTGGAGTGATGTTCTTTCCACCGGAAAGAATAGTGGCTGCGAGATGCAAACTGCGGATAACTACAGAACCGCCTTATTTTTTTATACTTGCTGTAAGCTGCTGGCTTTTTTCCAAAGTTTTGATTTATTCTTTATTGGAACACTGAGACTAAGTCCGATTTCACCACTTGAGCATCGTTGGACAGGCTTGTCTTCTAATTGTATTCCTTCAATTATTGCTTTTATAAATTGACCGTTCTTCTCAATTAAAATTTCATCTCCAATCTTTAATTCTGTGTCAGTAATATTGATAATACATACCGTTCCATTTTTAAAAATCTCATTAGGTTCATATATAAAAACTATATTGGAAGGCTTGAATTCGATTAATCCGAATTTTATTATTGCTTTTCTTGCTTCCGCCTTAGAAATAACACCAGCCACAATTTCATAATAGAGATTAAAAAGCTGCCAAGTTGATAGTAAACCTCTCTCATCACTTATCGCATCTTGAATTTGATTTTCATTAAAAGGCGGATTACTGCGTTGAAGCGGAGGTAAATATCTTTGGTGGTTAACTATGTATAGAGCAAATACATCGAACTTGTTTCTATCCTTACATCTACGATGTTTAATCTTGGAAATTTGACTACAATCAGAATCTGTGGATGTTCCTCCTATCCCTTTACACTCAATAATAATAAGTCCTTCTTCAAAATCAATTTGAATATCTTCTTCAAGTACCTGTCCTTCCTCTTTTAGTTCATCAGCGTTAATAGCATTACTAAACCCTAACCATTTTAGGAATTCTATTGTAGCATTGACAAGTTCGTCACCTGTTTCAGAAATCATCTCATGTAAAAAGGAATAATCCTTTTTGTTCTTCTCAATCTCTTGATCTTTTTGAACTAACTTTTCTTCAAATTCATTGACAATCTTCTCTTTCTCATCAACTAACTTTGCATGATTTGGAAGCCAATATTCCTTATTATTTTTCCAGCTGAAGGTTGTCGAAAAAGGAAATAGTTCAGGTGAAATACTTGGTGCAACATTTTTTAGAAAGGCTGAAAGAAATTGAGATTTATCCTCAATTTGAGGGAAATAGAAATTGAGCGAATTTTCTCTTCGATCACAAATGGATACTATGTCTCCACTTGAGTTTTTTACTAGAGGAATATAACTTGGATCAGGCTCACGTTTGCCATTATTCCAATTTGTTGGGTGGTGAAAGGTTTGATTATAATATGAATTGTCAATATGTCGTTGTAAAAGAGTTTTTAAGTCCTTATGCTCATTACATACCGTCATTTCTTTACCAAATTTAGGTTCAGATAAAGGCATATAACCTGAAAACGAATAGATACCATGCTTCTGTGTTCCCTGCCTTTCAATATAGTTTTCGGCTATCTTAACCGTTTCATATTCAACAACATAATCACCTGTTGTAAAAGTGATGACCATATGATTTCGTTCACCTATCTGTGCTAATCTCTTACTCAATATTAGGCTACTTAATGGGCGAGGGTCAAAAATAGTTTCTGGGTAGCTACTCACTAAAGTAATGGCACTTTTACCGGTATGACTGTCTCGGACATGATCTTCAGGTTTGTAATCTATTTGGTTCATATTTTCCAAATCAATTAAGAATATATCATATTCATGGATATTAATAGGAAAATCGAAATTTAAAAGAACATAATGATTATCGTATAGATTTTTATTTGGGACTTTTATTTTGTCCCCTAGTGTAGCGGTATAAATGTTGTATCCTTCCTTTTTAAGAAAGTTGACAGTTTCCATCTTTATATCGATGCAACAGATTCTTGGTCTTTCATTCATTTCAATTTGAATATTTTGAGTTTGTAAACTGTCCAGCTTATCATCACTTTTATTTTTATTGAAAAATCGCATCATTATTTATTGGCTTATGCTTGCAGCTAACTCACATAAATCATCAAAAACCTCCACCTCTCCCCAACTTCACCAAAGTCATCACCCCAATGCAAGCCATCGCAGGCAAAGTAGCCGGTTTCAAATGTTTCATCGTGTTTGTCTTCATTAGGCGTTCATTTTTACTTGCTAACAAACATAAACCAAAAATCAATAAGTTGTGACCGGATTTTGTTGCTTATCACTTATTTGTTTCGGCCAAAAGCTGTAGCGCCAATTCAGGAAAATTGGTGGTAATGCCATCCACGCCGTTTTTTATAGCGCGCCGCAATGCCCTTTCTGAATTGATGGTATATACGCCCAAATGGATGCCAAAACGATGCGCCAGCGCTACTTTTCTTGCCGAAGGCACGCCATACACACCCAAGCGCTCCCCTCCTGTTTCTTGCAGTTGCTTCAGGTCACTCTCATTCCACCTGAGGCCCACAAGGTACTTTACCGTCATTTGTTCATTCAGTCGCTTCACTTCCTGTATCTCGCTGAATATAAAAGAAATAACCACCACATCATCCACCATTCCAAGCAACTCAACCAAACGGACCACCGCCTGCGCCATGCCTTCTTCCTTTATCTCAATCTCAACTTTTATGTTGCCCTTGGCCAATTGCAGCGTTTCGCGCAGCGTTGGAATAGGCTCGCCGGCAAAGGCATCGCCAAATTTTGTGGTGTAGCCCGCATGATGGTTTTTCAGTTCATCATAGCTCAGTTCCGCAAGATTTATGGCACTTCCTGCTGTCCTTTTCAGGTTTTGGTCGTGCAGCACCACCACAGAATCGTCTTTGGTTTTGCGCACATCGCACTCAAAAAAATCAGCACCGGCTTCTATTGCCTTCCTAAAAGCGGCCAAGCTATTTTCGGGCGCCGCCGAAGAATATCCGCGGTGCGCAATAACAAGGGGTTTGTGTTGCGAAAATGCCATGTTTGCGCTGCCAAAGATAAGGAGCCAAGTAATTGACAAAATAGGCTTCATGGAGGAGTGAGTTTAAAGGGCAAAGTTTAAGGTTTAAAGGAGCTAATTTAAAATTGGAAATTGCAAATTGAAAATTGGTCTAGAAGAGTTCAAAGCCTGCCCGAACCTGATAGGCGGCGGGTTTAAGGTTTAAGGTTCAAAGGACAATTCAAAATTGAAAAATGCAAATTGAAAATTCGATCTGAGTTTTAAGTTTATCGTTTCTTGAATAAAGTTATATAATTGTTTCTCAGTCAATTTAGCTCCTTCCCCGCGGGGAAGGCTGGGTTGGGGCGACATGGGACTTTAGTTTAAGGTTTAAGGTTCAAAGGATTGTCTAATGTCCAAAGTCTAATGTCCAAAGGGCAATTAAAAATTGAAAAAATGCAAATTGAAAATTGGTCCACAGGGGGCTAAAGTTTAAGGTTTAAGGTTCAAAGGGCAATATAAAATTGAAAAATGCAAATTGAAAATTGGCTAATAGGAGTTTAAAGGGGAAAAGTTTAAGATTTAAAGGATTCTTTTACAATCACTTAGCCCCACCTATCCTAATATTTCTCTACAAAAGCAGCTAGGAAGCTCGGACGTCACTCTGTGGCGTTCCGGATAAAAATCAGAGCACTCCGTGCGGAATAGTTGGCACTAATTGTTGTGGCTTTGTCCAATGTCCAAAGGGGCCAATTAAAAATTGAAAAATGCAAAATGAAAATTCGATCTGAGTTTTAAGTTTATAGTTTCTTGCATAAAGTTAAATAATTGCTTCTCAAGGGATTTAGCTCCTTCCCCGCGGGGAAGGCTGCCTGCCCGAACCTGAAAGGGGCGGGGGTTGGGGCGACACAGGAGTTTAAAGTTTAAAGTTCAAGGTTCAAAGGAGCTAATTAAACATTGAAAAATGCAAATTGAAAATTGGCTTGTAGGAGTTTAAAGTTCAAGGTTTAAAGGATATAACCTCAAACCTTAGACCTTAGACCTTAAACCTTAAACCTTAGACTTCTGACTACGTGGCTCCCTCACATCATCTGTCCACAATCTTCATCCTTCAATTTCTAACAAAAAAGAAGGGTGCTGACAACCTGTGCCGCACCCTTCTCTTGTAAACAATAACTATTAAAGTGATTATGATTATTCCATTGCAGTGGCCGGGGTTTGGTGTTGTTTGGGGCCAAACCACCTGAGCACACGTTCTTGTATTTTATCCACTATATAATAAACCGTTGGCACTAGTACCAAGGTCAGCAACAACGAACTTGTGAGTCCGCCAATAATCACCCAGGCCATACCATTTTTTACTTCGGCACCCGCGGCATTTGAAAGTGCTATGGGCAACATACCAAATATCATGGCCATAGTAGTCATCAATATGGGTCTGAGCCTTTCCTTTCCTGCTTCTACCAATGCTTCTTTCAAGCCGTATCCACTCGCTTTCAGGTGGTTGGCAAAGTCCACTATGAGTATTCCGTTTTTGGCTACCAAGCCCATAAGCATAATAAGACCTATAATAGCAAACATGGTAAGCGACTGCATGGCAAGTGCCAGGGCAAGCAGAGAACCTATCATGGCTACCGGAATCGTGAACATAACAACGAATGGATAAATGGCACTTTCGTATAGCGCAACCATAATAAGGTACACCAAAAAGAAGCCAATAAGCATGGCGAGTCCCAGGCTGCCAAATGCATCGCCTTGCTGCTCGGCTTGCCCCAGGTAATCAACGCTAACGCCCTGTGGCAGTGCAATATCGGCCATTTTCTCTTTTATCTCATCATTGATGGTACCTACAGGGCGCCCAACGGCATACGATGTTATTTTTATGCTGTTCAAGCGGTCGCTGCGTTCAAGCACCGCCTGACCCAGTTTTTCTGAAATATCGGCTATATCGCCCAACCTGATGGCACCGCCACTCCGATTGATTACCGATACATTGCGTACATCATCAATACCTTGTCGCCAGCCTTCATCGGCTATTATATTTATGGCATATTCTTCGCCGGCATCGGTGTATTTCAGGTTGTTGTTTCCCCTGAAGGCAATTTGCAAGGCACTGCCAATATCCGATATACTCAAGCCCAACATATTCATTTTGTCGCGGTTGAGCTTGATGTCTATTTCGTTTTTAGGGTTTTTGGTGCTGAATTCCACATAATCGGTGCCGGGAATGGAGGCCACCACCTGACGCACTTGTTTGGCTGCTTCCCAAATTTGGGTCATGTCAACGCCTTTCACCGCAATTTGTATGGGTGCTTCGCTGTTGCCTGTAATAGAAGTGGGTTTTATGGTCACTTTCACACCGGGCAACTGCGAAATTTCGTTGCGCATCATTTCGCCAAACTCGTCGGAAGTCATGCTGCGCTCGCTTTTATCTACCAAACTCACCACAATTTCACCAATGTTGGAGGTGGAAGTTCCGCCGGTCAAGGCACTTCCCGATTGGGTTCCTACATTAGAAAAAACCTTTACCACTTCGGGGTGCTGCATTACTATTTCTTCGGCCTTAATCATCGCCTGATTGGTTTTGTAAAGCGGCGATTCGGTGCTGAGTTCAATGGCAATATTCAGCTCGCCACGGTCGCTGGGACTAATAAAAGCCGTACCAATAAAACCCGCAGGAACCAAGGCAACGGCCCCTATAAACAAGGCCAAAATACCGAGTAAAATATAACGTTTGTGACCCAGCGACCACTCTAATACCGAACCGTAAAAATCTTTGATATGGTCTATCAACCTTTCAAAACCCAGGCTCAGTTTGCCCCAAAGGCTGTTTTCTTTGAGTACTTCCAATTTGGCAAAACGCGAAGCAAGCAGCGGCGTCAGGGTAAATGAAACGAACAAACTCATAAGCGTACTGAAAACCACCACAAGGGAAAATTCGCGGAGAATATTGCCGATAAGTCCACCGCTGAGTGCAAGCGGAACAAACACCACCACATCTACCAAAGTAATAGCCACGGCGGTAAAACCAATTTCAGAACGGCCTTCAATAGCAGCCTGACGCTTGTTTTTGCCCATTTCCATGTGCCTGAAAATATTTTCCAATATCACGATACTATCGTCAACCAATATGCCCACAACCAGCGACAAAGCCATGAGCGTCATTAGATTTAGCGAAAATCCAAACACATTCATAAGTATAAAAGTGGGAATCATAGCGGAAGGCAAAGCCACCAAAACGAATAATGAACTGCGGAAACTATGCAAAAAAAGCAGCATTACCGAAGCCACAATCAGCACGGCCAACATGATATCGTCTATTACCGCGTCGGCTGATGATTCGGTGTAAATACTTTGGTCAACCGCCACATCAAAATTCAAGTCATCGTTGGCATATTGTTCGGTAAGTTCGGCAAGCTTTTCTTTTACCAGCGAACTCACTTCCACCGCATTGGCATCGGCTTGTTTTACTATTTCAATACCAATTCCGGGCTTTCCGTTCACGCGGTTCAGGGTGGTTATTTTTCCGTGTCCATCAGTTATTGAGGCCACATCGCTCAGCAGCACACGGCCACCATCGCTGTTTCTAGCCACTTCAATATGCCTGAATTCATCAACTGATTGCACTTTTTCGTCAAGTCTAATAGAATAGCGACTCGCTTCGTTTTCCACATCTCCGGCGGGAAACGACAGGTTGGCGCCCGCAATGGCCGCATTTACCTGCATTATAGAAACGTGATAGGATTGCAGTTTGGCGAGGTCAATATTTACTTCAATTTCGCGCTGCGTGCCACCAATCAGGTTTACACTACCCACCCCTTTCACGTTAGAAATAACGGGTTTTATTTGCAGGTCTATCAGGTCAAAAAGCTCCGTTGATTCCATTTTGGCAGAAGCGCTTACACGCAAAACGGGCAGTTCTTCGCTGTTGAAACGGTTTACCACCGGATCGTCGGCATCGTTAGGTAAAAGTGCTTTTATCCGGTTTATTTTTCGTTCGGCATCAAGCTGCGCGGTCACGGTGCTGATGCCGGGTTTGAGACGGATAAGCACCATAGAAACGCCCTCCATAGAACTTGAGTTGATGTGGTCAACCCCTTCGATTGAGGAAACCGCATCTTCAACCAATTTGGTTACGGAGCTTTGCATTTCATCAGCCGAAGCGCCGCGGTAGGTGGTACTTACGGCCAGTATGTTGGCCTCAAATTTGGGCAGTAAGTTATAGTTGAGTGAGTTGTAGCTGAGAAAACCAAACAACAACAACACCGTGAAGACCACTGTAATAAACAGCGGACGTTTTATCGATAATTCGGTTATTGACATGTTGTATTATTATTTTGAAATTACTTCCACCAAGCTGTTGTCCTGCAGGTTTATTTGTCCGCTCAGCACCACTTGTTCGCCTGCCGACAAGCCTGAAAGGATTTCAATATTTTCGCCGAACTCTTCGCCGGTTTTCACTTGGCGCACGTGGGCTTCATTATTTTCAACCACATAAACAAAGGGATTTCGCAGGCCTTCAACCAAGGCTATCTTGGGCATCATCAGGCGGCTTTCGTGTTGCGAAACATCAAATTGCACACGTACAAAAGTTCCTGCCTTCAGCGGAAAATCCTTGCTGTTGTCCCACACCACTTCTACCTTATAATTGTGGTTTTGGTCGCCTTTTGGACTTACAAAGCGCACTTTTCCGGTAAAAGTATGCTGCGGATATACATCGGTGGCAATGCTCACTTCCATGCCTTCCTTTATTTTATATACTTCGCTCTCGCCCACCATTACTTCGGTTTTCAGCGATTGCACATCCACCACGGTGCCCAGTGAACGCCCCATGCTCACAAACTCGCCCGCCTCCACATTTTTGGCCACTACTATGCCTGAAATAGGCGCTTGTACCGTGGCATCGCTCATTTGTTGGGCTATTTGGGCTAATTTGGCTTTGGCGTTTTCATAATTGTATTTGGCATTTACATAATCATTTTCCGAAGCCGCTTTTTGTTCGTACAGTGCTTTAAAATTATTATAGTCGCGTTCTAATTTATTTACCAGCAATTCGGTAGCATCGTATTCCAATTTCATGCGGGTAATATCAATACCGCCCAGGTACTGCCCTTTGCGCACATAAGAACCCAATTCAAATTTTACGTCTTTTAAAATTCCTGATCCATTGAGGGTGAGGCCCACGGTTTTGTTGGCTTCCACTTCTGATGGCAGCGAGAACGTTTGCGTAGGTTGGCTGCTTTCAATGCGCATCACCGTTACGGGAATGGCTATTTTACTGCGGTCAACCACCACATTTTGCTCGTCTATTTTTTCTTTGTTGGCAGCAAGTCTAAAGGCTATCAGGGCCACAAGAGCCACCACAGTTGTTATTATTATCAGTCTTCTTTTCATGGTTTAATTGTAGTTTTTTGGTAAGTATGTTAGTTCAATTGATTGATGTATTCTGTGAGTCCTCCTCGTGCTTTTTCATAATCAAGTCGGCTAATAGAATAGCTGAGCAAGGAAGAAATGTATTGGTTTTGCGCTTCCTTAAAAGCAAACTCGGAATTGAGCAAATCAGACAAAGAAGCCATACCCACTTGGTATTGCACATTGGTGGCATCAAACACACTTTGCGCCAAATCAAGGTTTTCTTTGTTCGATTCCAGGTTATTTTGGGCACTTTCAAGCGCGGTATAGGCATTGAGCACCTGCATTTCAAGGTTGTTTTTTACGTTGTTGAATTGCTCCTTGGCGCTGTACAAATTCAGTTCGCTTTGTTTTATTTGGCTGTAGCGTCGCATGCTGCTGAAAACCGGCACATTGAGCCGAAGACCCACTACAGAATAGTTATAAAAACTATTGAACTGATCGCCGAAATTGTTGCCAAAGGTTTGTGCTCCATAGCGTGCATACGCTGATAATGAAGGCAATAATGCGGCTTTTTTGCGGTCCAGGTCTATTTCGTTGAGCATGAGACTTTGCTGTTGTATTTTATAGTCCATCGTATTATAAATAGTAGAATCGAGCGCTACATTGCCGGCCACCATTTCATCGTAATTGAGGCTCTCGTCAATGCTCAGCGGCGCACTCAATTCATAACCCATTGATGTTTTCAATTGGTTGAGCGCCATGTTGTAGGCCATTTGCACGCTTTTCATTTGTGTGGTGGTATTATTATAGTTCACCTGAATACGGTCAACATCCAGTTTTTGGATAAGGCCTTTTTCGTATTGTGCACGTGTAATGCGCAGCAATTCAGCAAGTTTTGTTTCGTTTTGCGACAACAGGCTAAGCCTTTCTTTCTGAATAAGCACATTATAATAAGCCACGGCAGTGTTGTATGCCACTTGCTGCACGGTTTTGTCTTTTTGGTAGTTGGCTATGGCCTTGTTGGGCTCATTGGCCTTGATGCTTGTGAGCAACGACTTGTCGAAAACCACTTGATCTACCTGCACAAAAAAGTTGGTAGTGTATTGGTTACCAAACTGAACCTTAAGGGGTTGCGGACTAAAAGAACCGGCGGGAATAACGGTGGTCATTCGTTTCAGGTTGTCGTCAACAGTACCCGTGCCCGAAATCTGAGGCAGGTAATACGAGAGCGCTTCAACACTTTGTTGCTCCGAAACCTTGATGCCGTAGTTGGCTGCCTTAAGCAGTGGATGGTGCACCACACTGTAGTCTATACAATCTTTCAGCGTGAGCGGTTGGGTGCTTTGCTGTGCCGCAAGCGGTGTGGCAAAAGCCAAAATGGCGATTGCGAGATGTGCAATCCTTCTCATTTTCATGGTATTTTAGTTTTTATTGGTTGGTTCTGAAATAAATGAACAATTCAAACAAATGTTTTAACTATTTTCTCGTTCCCATTTGGCAAAAAGCATGGGCAATTCGCGGCGCATAAAATTCATGAAACTCACCAGCCGCGCCAATCCTTCGTTAAACTCAGGCGTGCTGCTTGTGCGCTGCTCCAGTATTTCCAAATAGATGTTTCCTATCTCCGACGAGGCCTTAAACTTGTCTCTCGCCATTTTTTCCCAGCTTTTCAGCTCCAGCCTGAAATATCGTTTGCGGTCGCCGGGTTTGGTTATGTACTCAATTCGGTTGAGGTTTTGCAAGCGGTTGAGCGCGTTGCTCACGGCACCTTTGCTCAATCCCAAGGTTTCATGTATCTCATCAAAGGTGAGTTCGGTTACATCGGCCACGGCAAGTAAGCCAAGTACCCTGCCTTCTGCGGGCGACATGCCCGAGCGGTCCATAAACACCCCAAACTTCTCTATCAGCTCCCGTTGATTGTCCCTCAGGTTGATGTTTCTTTCCATTTCGTCAATAAATTTCGGGGCGAAAGTAGAAAGTTTATTTAGTCACCAAGTAATGAACTAAATGTTTTTTTGACCTTTTGCAATTCTTAACAAATAGACCAAGGAACAGACATCTAGAAATTTCCGGTGGAAGCCATTTCGGCGTTCAATGCCGGCAGTGGCTATCAAAGTGAAGCCGTGAATTAACCCAACAAATCAGAAAAGGCTTCTTTTTTCTCAGTAGAGCCAATTACAGCCCATCCACCTCATCTTTAAAAGCTTTTGGTGTTTTGCCCTCACTTTTTCTAAACATGCGACTGAAATAATTCGGGTCGTTGAAACCCGAAGCATAAGCTACTTCCTTTATACTAATGTCGCTGTGGTGGCGCATCAGCTCCTTGGCAAAATGCAAACGCTCTTCAAGAATCAATTGTACCGGCGTAATACCATATTCATCGGCAAAGGCGCGGTAAAAACTCGACTTGCTCATACAGGCCACACGGCAGAGTTCTTCAATCTTAATATCATCTGTTATGCGGTCTTTTATATAGTTTATTACCGAGTGAAAAGCCGATTTGTTGCTATTGAGCTGACTGTCCTTTTTAATTAAATTCAGGTTTTGCAAACGCAGCGTACACAGCACCATTTCGCGCAGCACCAAATCAACCTGGTATTCTTTAAACGGGTCGTTGCTGGTAAAAATGCGCAATAATCGGTTGGAAATTCGAGCCAACTCCGTATTGTTTTTCAAGATAAGTTCGTGTATATCAAGCGACCATTCCTTCCGCTCTTCGCAGGTTTTACTTGTGGCATTTATCAGGTTCAGTTTTTCAGTCAGGTAGCGGTTGTCTATCACCAACGCGGTGCATTGGGTGGGTTTCTTTTCGCGTGCCTCCGGAAAATCTATCCGCATAAGCGTATTGCGTGGTGCCAGCACGGTTTGGCCCGGTATGTATTCAAAATCGTCAAAGCCATTCAGCTTCATTATTTTCTTTCCGCGCAGCATACTTGTTATAGTAAATCCGTCAAACTTCAATTTAAAATCATGCGCTTCCTGTCGCGTTTCAAACAAATTGAGTTCGCAAAAATCAAGACTGAACTTGGTGCGGTGCTCCACCAGCGAGGTGAGGCTGCCAATATCAGTAAGCTTGTATGGATTTATTAGATTCAATGGGCTAATACCAAAAGTTGCAGCAATATAAAGAAGTCTTGGGTATATGGTTAAGTTGCGGTAAATACTTGGGAAAATTGTGCTATTCATTGAGAAAAAACTCCCTGGCAAGCGGGAAAAAACTCCTGAACATTGAGACCATAAAACAAACTGAATATGGAATCATTAACAGCAAGCTTCCCCTTTGTGGGAAAACAAGTAAACTTTAAAAACAGGTACAACAACTACATTGGCGGACAATGGGTGGCCCCCGTAAAAGGTGAATATTTCGATAATATTTCGCCGGTAAACGGCTTGCCATTTACCTATGCGGCACGCAGCACCAAAGAAGATATTGAGCTGGCTCTCGATGCCGCACACGCCGCTTTTGAATCGTGGAGCCGCACCTCGGTGGCTACAAGATCAAACCTTTTGCTAAAAATAGCACAGGTAATGGAAGACAACCTGGAATACCTGGCCACTATTGAAACAATAGATAATGGCAAGGCCATACGTGAAACCATGGCTGCCGACCTGCCATTGTGCATAGACCACTTCAGGTATTTTGCCGGGGTAATTAGAAGCGATGAAAGCACCATTTATGAACATGATGCGCATACGGTAAGTATCAATTTGAAAGAGCCCATTGGTGTGGTAGGACAAATTATTCCCTGGAATTTTCCGCTGTTGATGGCGGCCTGGAAAATAGCCCCCGCGCTGGCTGCCGGCAATTGTGTGATAGTAAAACCCGCCGAGCAAACACCCACAAGCATCATGTGTCTTATGGAATTGATTGATGGAATTTTGCCCGCTGGTGTGCTGAATGTGGTGACCGGTTTTGGCCCTGAGGCGGGTAAACCTTTGGCCACTTCGCCGCGGATAGCCAAAGTAGCTTTTACCGGCGAAACCACCACCGGACGACTCATTATGCAATATGCATCGGAAAACCTGATTCCGGTAACAATGGAATTGGGTGGAAAATCGCCCAACATATTTTTTGAATCTGTAGCCGATGCCGATGATGCTTTTTTTGACAAAGCAGTGGAAGGGGCGGTAATGTTTGCACTCAACCAAGGGGAAGTATGCACTTGTCCGTCGCGTATTTTGGTGCACGAAGCCATTTATGACCGTTTTATGGAGCGTGTTGTGGAACGAACCAATGCCATTAAAATGGGCAATCCACTTGACCCGCAAACCATGATGGGGGCACAGGCATCAAACGACCAATACGAAAAAATAATGGCCTACATGAAAGTTGGCAGAGAAGAAGGTGCGCAGGTGCTTTGCGGTGGCGAAAAACACTTTTTGAACAGCGGACTTGAAAATGGTTATTATATAAAGCCTACCATTTTTAAAGGGCATAATAAAATGCGCATTTTTCAGGAAGAAATATTTGGTCCCGTGACTTCGGTAACCACTTTTAAAACCACTGAAGAAGCCATTGAAATAGCGAATGACACACTTTATGGTCTTGGCGCAGGTGTGTGGACCCGCGATGCCCATGAAATATACCAAGTGCCACGTGCCATAAAAGCGGGTCGCGTGTGGGTAAATTGCTACCACGCCTACCCTGCCCACGCCCCTTTTGGCGGATACAAAAAATCGGGTTTTGGCCGCGAAACACATAAAATGATGCTGAACCACTACACGCAAACCAAAAATATGCTCATCTCTTACGACAAAAACAAACTGGGATTTTTTTAGTCTTGGCTGTAAAATAATGCCAGGTTCTGAAACCCGCCCTTCGCATGAATCGGCTGCGGTTTCAGAACCTTTTTTGTTGCACAAATCCATTTATTGAGGCTACCTTAATTAGAAAAGCGATGGTTTAGCAAGTTCGATTCACTGAATCTTCCAATTGTTTAACCACTAAAAAAATATTATGCCCGATACTATAAACAGAATATTGACTACCGAAGCTGCGGTAGATGTAATAGCCAAACTAAAAGAGCGATTTGGGGAATTGATGTTTCACCAAAGTGGCGGCTGCTGCGATGGTTCAGCGCCTATGTGTTTTGAAAAAGGCGATTTTAAACTGGGACAAAGCGATGTTTGTCTGGGGTGTATTGAAGGCTGTGAATTTTGGATGAGCAAAGACCAATTTGACTATTGGCAATACAGCCAACTTACAGTGGACGTAACTAAAGGCCGCGGTTCAAGTTTTTCGCTGGAAATACCCATGGGTCTTCGTTTTGTTGTGAGGTCTAGAATATTTGAGATGGAAGAACTACAAGCCCTCACACCACTCCGCTACCTGACGGAATGATTTTGCCACCCGCCTCCGATAGAATTCGACAAACATCTATTTTTCATCGAAGAACCTAATCTATCTGCTGGTGTAATTTGGCTTTTACGGAAGTTTACCGCCACAAAACCACGAGTAGTATGGCAGATTATAAGATTATTGGTTTCAACGCAATCAGTGGAGCGGCAAGCAAGTTCCACATTGACCACCGCATCTTCAATGCAGCTTCTTTTTGCGCGTCTATGGTGGGTGCTTTTTATACGGTGCTTTCCGTTTTTGCCGGCCAATTGTTGCCAAGCCTGGGCTTCGGTGCGCTTTTTCTTACCAATGCCCTCATGTATTATTTCTCGCGCTACCGCAGGGTTCGCAGCCAAAAATTCAGACTCATTTTCCTGTTGAGCAGTTTTGCCGCATTGGCCCTATCGCTCTACAACAACAATGGCCTGCTGGGCGTCACGCCGTATTATTTGTTGCTTACCTACATGATTTATCTCACCGTATTTCGCATGCGCTACCACATTGCGCTCAGCAGCCTCATGCTCCTGTTGGTGTTTGGCGCCGCGGTCTGGCAGTACCAATCCGAAACACTGTTGCACACCGAAATCACCCAAAGTTTGGTCACCTTACTGCTCACCCTGTTTTTTTCGCTCGGGCTCATCAACTACCTGCGCATGAACTATTCGTTGGAAAAACGAAAGGTACTTGAAACCAATAAAGAATTGGCCGCCTCGCAAGTGGCTACACGCAAAGCCATGGAAGAAGCCATCAGCGCGTCGAAAGCCAAAGCCGAGTTTTTGAGCACCATGAGCCACGAAATACGCACCCCTATGAATGCGGTAATTGGTATGACTCATTTGCTGCTGCAAGAAAATCCGCGCGAAGAGCAAATGGACAACCTGCAGACACTCAAATTTTCTGCCGAAAGCCTGCTGGCACTCATCAACGATATATTAGACTTTAGTAAAATAGAAGCGGGAAAAATTGCCTTTGAAAAAATTGAATTCTCACTGAAAGATTTGGTGCGCTCGGTAAAAGAAGCCCTGGCGGTAAAAGCCCACGACAAAGGAATAAACCTGCATGTGATGCTTGACGACAACCTGCCCGAGGTGGTAATGGCCGACCCTACACGCCTTACCCAAATTCTTAACAACCTGGTGGGAAATGCGGTAAAATTCACCCAAAAAGGCTCGGTGACCATAGAATTGAAAGTAATAAAAAGAGTGGACAAGCTGGTGAATATCAATTTCAGTGTGATAGATACGGGTATCGGAATTCCAACCGAACAACAAGAAAAAATCTTTGAAAAATTCTCACAAGCATCTACTTCCACCACCCGCGAGTTTGGCGGTACGGGCTTGGGCTTGTCTATAACCAAACGCCTGTTGGAGCTGCAAGATTCTGAAATAAAACTAATAAGTGTACCGGGCAAAGGCACTACCTTCAGCTTTGAGTTGCAAATGGAAACCGGCGAATCCTTTAAAAGAAAAACCTTGGCCAATATTGACCTGAAAATGTTTTCGAGCCTGAAAGGTTTGAAAGTATTGCTGGTTGACGACAACAAAACCAACGTATTGATAGCCCGTAAATTCCTGACCAAATGGGACATAGAAGTGGACGAAGCCTACGACGGCCAAAGTGCCTACGAGAAAGTAGCCAACAATTGTTATGATTTGGCGCTGATGGATTTACAAATGCCTATAATGGACGGCATAGGTGCCACCAAAAAAATACGACAACTGCAAAACCCCACCAAGGCCAACTTGCCCATTATAGCCCTCACGGCATCAGCCATGCTCGAAGAACAGGAAGCCATTTTTGCATCGGGCATGAACGATTTCGTGTCAAAACCCTTCAACCCGGGCGATTTATATAAAAAGATTGTACAACACAGCAAACTCGATTCGAAAGCGGCGTGATTTGCCTGCGGCGTTATTTGCTTCGCGATATTTGCTTCGCGTGATATGCCTTCGGCGGGATTTGCCTGCGGCGTGATTTGCCTGCGGCGTTATTTGCCTGCGGCGTTATTTGCCTGCGGCGTTATTTGCCTGCGGCGTTATTTGCCTGCGGCGT
>WGNN01000114.1 GCA_016124515.1 bacterium | reverse complement strand
GCACAGAGAAAGCGTAGAAATAGGTCTTGGATATGGAGATCCTGAAAAAACAGTGACAGCCACCATACAACCGGGTCATGCAAAAGTAGCCGTGAACCAATGGGTTTGGGAAAACAAATACAGCGCGGAAGTGAGCTTTCCTGCAAACAATACCGCCTATACACTCTCCATGTACGATGCCAACCTGATAGCCGGGTACCAAAATGTGAACAAGGGCACCTCGGCTACTGTGCCTTTGCAACTGCAAACCACCTTGCACACCGGCCGTAATGCACACTCTCCGGTGTTTGACTCCATACTATACGACCAAGTGAATGTTGGTGCTAAATACCAGTTCAACGGCGGCATTTATGATGCTGATGGCGACTCTCTTGTATTCAACTTAATTGACGAAGACAGCAAGTATGTGTATCCATCGCGCATAGGCCCGGGAGTGCAATCGTTTTATGCCAGAAAAAACACGGTCTATTGGAATACCCCGGAAAAGGAAGGATATTATCTCGCAAAATTCAAGGTGGTTGAGTACCAACGAAGCGGCTTTAGCAACAAGAAAACCCCTACCATTTTGAGCGAAACGGAAGTGTACTTATGCCTCATTTGCTACAATACCGCCTCATCAATTGACCAACCGGTTTCAAAAAATCAATTGGTGGCATACGGCAATGGCGGACTCACCTATACAGGCAGTACCAAGCGCAATTCCGTATCGATTTACAACCTCACCGGACAGTTGGTTTTACGCCAACAAAACTTGAGCACAGGAAGCCAAATAAGCCTGCCGCAAAAGCAAGGCATCTATTTGCTGCATGTTCAAAGCGACGAAGGAGAAATAACCCAAAAAGTTTTTGTTCGCTAAGGCAAAAGCTAACATTCGTCATTTCGTGCCTACCGTGGCTTTGGCTATTTTAGCCCGATTAATTTAAAAAACTACAATCTGTGGATAGTAAAGTATGTGTGGTAGGCGCCGGCTTGGTGGGTTCTATGCTGGCAACGCGTTTGGCCCAAAGAGGCTTTCAAGTAGATTTATACGAAAGGCGCGTTGATTTGCGCAAACACGATATTTCGGCTGGCAAATCGATAAACCTGGCACTTAGCGACCGCGGCCTTCGCGCACTAGAAATGGTAGGTGCGGCTGAAGCCATGCGTAAAATTTCAATTCCCATGCATGGCAGGTACCTGCACGATATGGAAGGCAACACCAAAATAATGCCTTATGGCAAAGAAGGACAGTTTATCAATTCCATTTCGCGCGGCGATTTAAACATACACCTGCTCAACCTGGCCGAAGCAACCGGCAATGTGAACTTGTACTTTAACATGCCTTGTGTGGATGTGGACCTCGATACCGCCACCATTACCTTTAAAGATGAAAGCACCGGCGATTTGGTAACCAAAACCTACGACCGCATATTTGGCACCGATGGCGCCTTTTCTGTAGGCAGAGGCAAAATGATGAAAACCGACCGCTTCAATTATTCGCAGTACTACATAACGAGCGGCTACAAAGAGCTTTCAATGCCGCCCGTACCCAATACCAAGTGGGCCATAGACAAAAACCACCTGCATATTTGGCCGCGCAAAAGCTTTATGCTCATAGCATTGCCCAATCTTGACGGCAGTTTTACCTGTACTTTATTTTTGCCTTTTGAAGGCGAAACCGCATTTGAGCACCTCAACAGCGATGACAAAGTGCTTGATTTCTTCAACACCTATTTTAAGGATGCCGTGCCGCACATGAGCACCTTGCTTGAAGATTGGCACGCCAATGCGACCTCATCGTTGGTAACCGTAAAATCGGAACCCTGGAACTACAAGGACAAAATTCTATTGATGGGCGATGCGGCCCATGCCATTGTGCCCTTTTACGGACAAGGAATGAATGCCGGTTTTGAAGATGTGCGCGTGTTTAACGACTACCTTGACAAATTCAACAACTGGGATGCGCTTTTTGCGGAATACAGCAAGGAAAGAGTACCCGACGGACAAGCCATTGCCGACCTTGCTATAAACAACTATACCGAGATGCGCGATTTGGTGGCAGACCCACACTTTGTTAAGAAAAGAGCCCTGAGTGCACGCATTAGCGATTTGATGCACGATAAATGGTTGCCGTTGTACACCATGGTAACTTTTAGCCATATACGCTACTCAGAAGCACTGAGCAAAGGAAAATACCAAGATGAAGTGCTTGAAAAATTGGTGGCCCAAAACATAAGTGCGGATAGTAGCGACAAAGAAATAATGGATGCGGTAAAACCCTTTGTTTAGCCGCCATACCCCAAAAAGAATAGACCCCGAAGTTACAAATTGCTTTCTTCGGGGTTTTTTATGTTTTCCTCAGAATCATCTGGGTTTATTTCGTCCGGATTGGATTCGCTTTGAGCCATTTCCATATCCGCTACATTTTCAGTTTCTTCTTCCCATTCCTCACCTGAAGTAGCTTCTGCTTCAGCAGATTCAGTTTGAGTTGGGTTTTCATCTCTGCTGCTCGTTTTCAGTTCGGCGCGGTAAAACAACAAAATTCCCAACACGCCTGCTGTAATAGCACTATCGGCAACGTTGAAAATAGGTCGGAAAAACTCAAAACGTTCCCCGCCCCAAACAGGCACCCAATCGGGCAAATAAGTATCAATAATGGGAAAGTGCAGCATATCTACCACACGGCCATAAAACAACTTGGCATAGCCACCGCCATCGGGCAAAAACTCGGCAGGAGTGCTTATATGGTAGTTGCTCTCTGAGAAAAACACCCCATAAAATACACTGTCGATGATATTGCCAAAAGCACCCGCAAAAATGAGCGACACCATAAGAATATAGCCTGTGCGGTATCGTTGGGCCTTGTCTTTTACCAAAGTATAAATGTAGTAGCCAAGTAGGGAAACCGCCACCAACCTGAACAGGGTAAGCGCCAGTTTTCCGTATGTGCCACCTATTTCCTTACCAAAGGCAAAACCATTGTTTTCAATAAAATGCAGCTCAAACCAATTGCCCAATACGGCTTGGCTATGGGTATAAACAAAAGTGGTTTTGACCCAAATTTTGAGCCATTGATCAATAAATAAAACCACCAATATGAGCAGTATGCTATAAGTGAGTTTTTTCTTCAAAAGCTGTTATTGTTGGTTTTTCGCATCAATACTCATGGTGGTGTGTGGCACCGCTCTGAGTCTTTCTTTAGAAATGAGCTTACCTGTAACCTTGCAAATACCGTATGTTTTGTTTTGGATACGCACCAAGGCTTCTTCAAGGTTATTGATAAATTTTTGTTGGCGTTCAGCCAGTTGGCTCATTTGTTCGCGCTCTTGCACATCGGCCGCTTCTTCCATAAGTTTTTGGCCGGCCAATGATTCTATGGCACTATCGTCGTTGGGGTTATACAACGAGTCTTGAAGATACTTAAGCTCTTTTTTGGCTTTGTCAAGTTTTGAGTTTATCAAATCTCTAAACTCTTCAAGCTCACTGTCACTATATCGTGTAGCAGACATCTATAATGCTTTTATTAGTTCTGAACTTTTGTTACCAAAACTCCCACTTCCATACCATCAAGGTCAAGACGCTCGGTTGTGTTGCTCAACTCACCCACAAGGATTAATTGATCTGCCAGAGTTTCGGTGCAAATATAATTTGTAAACCGCTCTATTACATTCAACAATTGGGGCTTTTGCTCAATACTTATTTTTATCCTGTCGGTTACTTCAAAACCTTCCGATTTTCTGATATTTTGTATTCTGTTCACTATTTCGCGCGCCATTCCTTCCTGTTGCAAAGAATCGGTAAGGTGCACATCAAGCGCCACTACAAGTCCGCCGGCATTGGCTACCAACCAACCTTCAATATCATCGCTTTGAATTTCTACATCTTGTAGTTGCAGTGTCACATCAGCTCCATCAAGCACCAATTGCAGTGTTCCCTCTTGTTCAAACTGTTGAATTTGCGCTTGGCTGAGTGCCGCAAGGGCAGGCTTTAAAAACTTGATTTTGCCACCGAGTTTTGGGCCCAGTGCTTTAAAATCGGGCTTTATGGTTTTGGTGAGTATTTGGCTTGAATCGTCTATCAATTCAATTTCCTTCACATTAAGCTCTGATTGAACCAAGTCGTATATTTTGCCAAACTGCTCCTTAAGCTCCTTCGAAAGCGCGGGAATGAGCATTTTTTGCAACGGTTGTCGCACCCTTATTTGTGCTTTTTTGCGCAAACCCAAACCGAGTGAGCAAACCTTTTGGGCCAACTCCATTCTTTGCTCCAACTGCTTGTCTATAAGCGCATTATTCGCTTCAGGAAAATGACTCAAATGCACCGATTCGCTTTGGTCTTTGCCGGTAGCACGGTTCAGGTCAACAAACAATTTGTCTAAATAGAACGGCGCAAAAACCGACCCCAGTTTGCAAATGGTTTCAAGGCAAGTATAAAGCGTTTGGTAAGCCGATATTTTGTCTTCCGTGTAATCGCCTTTCCAGAACCTGCGGCGACAAAGGCGCACGTACCAGTTGCTCAGGTTGTCTATGGTAAAATCGTAAACAAGTCTTACCGCCTTGGTTGGGTCATAGTCATTCAGGTGTTCATCAACACGCTTTATCAGCGAGTTAAGCTCCGATAATATCCAACGATCTATTTCGGGTCTTTGCTCATAGGCAATATCATCTTCGCTGTATGAAAAATTGTCGATATTGGCATACAGGGCAAAAAATTGGTAGGTGTTGTGCAAGGTGCCAAAGAATTTTCGGCGCACTTCATCCACTCCGTTCACATCAAATTTCAGGTTGTCCCAGGGTTGTGCATTGTGCACCATATACCAGCGCAGGGCATCGGGACCATAAGTATTGATGGTGGCGAAAGGATCTACCGTATTTCCCAAACGCTTCGACATTTTATTGCCATCTTTATCAAGCACCAGTCCGTTGGCAACCACATTTTTGAAAGCCACGCTATCAAACAACATGGTGGCTATGGCGTGCAGGGTAAAAAACCATCCACGGGTTTGGTCCACCCCTTCGGCTATAAAGTCAGCCGGGAAATTTTGCTCAAAAACTTCTTTGTTCTCAAAAGGAAAATGCCATTGGGCATAAGGCATTGCACCCGAGTCAAACCACACGTCCACTACATCGGGCACGCGGTTCATGGGTTTTCCGTTAGGCGAAACCAGCACCACATCGTCAACAAAAGGGCGGTGCAGGTCAAAGTCGGCGGGCAATGGTTCTTTCATCAATCCCGCGGCAATGGCTTTTTCCACTTCCGTTTCAAGCTCTTCAATGCTGCCAATACATTTCAGTTCGTCTCCATCTTCGGTGCTCCAAATAGGTAGTGGTGTTCCCCAAAAACGCGAACGGGAAAGGTTCCAATCCACCAGGTTCTCGAGCCAGTTCCCAAAACGTCCGGTTCCCGTATGCTCGGGTTTCCAATTAATGGTTTTATTCAACTCTACCAGCCTGTCTTTAAATGCGGTGGTTTTTATAAACCAAGCTTCCAGCGGATAGTACAAAACGGGTTTGTCGGTTCGCCAGCAGTGCGGGTAGTTGTGTTCGTATTTTTCAATTCTAAAGGCCTTGTTTTCTCCTTTCAGCTTCACACAGATGTCCACATTCACATCCACATAATCAGGATCGTCGGTGTAATTTTTGACGTACCTGCCGGCAAACTCGCCCATTTGCGCAACAAATTTGCCTTGTTTGTCAACAAGTGGAATTTGCTTGAGTGGATTTTTGGGGTCGGCCACCGTAATAGCCGGAATACCTTGTTGCTTGGCCACCCTTTGGTCATCAGCACCAAAAGTGGGTGCAATATGCACAATACCGGTACCGTCTTCGGTGGTTACAAAATCGCCTTCTATCACTCGGAAAGCATCACCTTCGGGTACCACGTAATCCAAAAGTTGTTCGTAGCGCATACCCACCAATTCCTTGCCTTTCATTTCTGACAAAACGCGGTAAGGCAACACCTTGGCCTTTTTTGAATAACTGTCAAAATCCAATTCCAAGCCTTCTTCCTTAAAATATTGCGAAACAAGGTCTTTGGCCAAATACACTACTATGCGTGCTTCGGTATATGGATTGATGGTTTCCAGCTTTTGATAAGTAATGTTGGCACCAACGGCAAGAGCGGCGTTGGAAGGTAAAGTCCAGGGTGTAGTGGTCCAGGCCAGAAAAAACTCATTTTCGGTATTTGCCACCTTAAATTGGGCTGTACACGAAACATCTTTCACATTGCGGTAGGTGCCGGGTTGGTTCAGTTCGTGCGAGCTAAGCCCAGTACCGGCAGCCGGCGAATAAGGTTGGATGGTATAGCCGCGATAAAGCAATTCCTTATCAAACAGGCGTTTCAATAAATTCCAAACCGATTCGATATAATCCCTTTCATAAGTAATGTAGGGTTTTTCCATATCCACCCAATAGCCCATTTTGGTAGTGAGGTCTTCCCACACTTCCTTAAACTGCATCACATCCTTGCGGCATTCTGCATTATAATCGGCTACTGAAATCTTATCGCCAATATCGTCCTTTTTCAAACCGAGACGTTTTTCTACCTGCAATTCTACGGGCAGGCCGTGTGTGTCCCAGCCGCCCTTGCGCAGCACTTTGTAGCCTTTCAAGGTTTTGTATCGGCAAAAAATATCTTTAATGGTTCTACCCAAAACGTGGTGAATACCCGGCATTCCATTGGCCGAAGGCGGTCCTTCATAAAATGTAAAAGCTGGGTTTCCATCGCGTGTAGAAACACTCTTTTCAAAAACTTGTAGCTCTTGCCAGCGTTTTGCCACATCATTGGCAATGGCAAGCAAATCGAGGTTTTTATACTCGTTGTACATAACCGTCATTCAAATTTGAGGCGCAAATATGCCCTAAATCATTTAAAACAAAAGGATTGAATTTGGTTGTTACTCTACCAGCACCTTTCTGCTTCTGAAAAAAGAAAGGATGAGCGATGGTAACAGTACCAGGTTGGTAATCATGGCGATAAGCAGGGTAATGGAAGTGAGAAAACCCAGCGATGAAGTTCCGCCAAAATCAGAGAGGGTGAAGATGGAAAAACCGGCAAACAACACCACCGAGGTATAAATCATGCTTCTACCGGTTTCAAACAACGCCATACTAATGGTTTTGCTTATGTTCCAATTGTGTTGTATCAATTCTTGGCGGTATTTGGCCAAAAAGTGCAGCGCATCATCAATTGAAATTCCGAAGGCAATACTAAAAACCAAAACGGTGGATGGCTTTAGCGCAATACCCATAAAACCCATGATACCTGCAGTGGCAAGCAGGGGAATGAAGTTGGGTACCAACGACACAATGATCATCCGTATTTTCTTGAATAACAAGCCCATAAGTATGGAAATAACGATAAATGCCAGAATCAAACTATTTACCAGGCTTTTTATCAAATACTCGTTGTTTTTTACAAAAAGAAGGCTGATACCGGTAAATTGAATGTCGGCATCATCGCCAAATACCTTGGTGGCTACATTTTTTAAGCGGTTGAGAAGGTTGGTGGTTTTTACCGAACCCACATCTGCAATATTTGATGAAATGCGTGCAATCTGTTGGTTTGAGTCAACCAAATTGTTGAGCAGCTTGTCAGTATTGCTTGAATTTTCAAGGTACTTGAGCATAAAATTCCGCTCTCGACTGCTTGGTATGTCGTACCTGTCGGGGTTGTTGTTAAAATAAGCTTGCTTCGAAAATTTTACCAAATCTGCTATTGAATAAGATTTGGAAAGATTCTTAACATTGGCCAGCGTATCCTGAAATTCACTGATTTTCTCCAGTAGCTTCAGGTCGTTCAGTCCATTTGGTTTGCCCGAATTTACCACCACTTCAAAAGGCAAAACCCCGCCAAAATTGTCTTCGAAAAACCGAAGGTCTTTATATACTTTTTGCTCTTTGGGAATGTCGTCCAACACAAAACCCACGGCTTTTAGCTTGGTAATTCCCCAAATTGAAGTCCCTATCATGAGCAAGGTTACAGCAAAAACCACTCGTCTGTGGCGCTGCACTATTCTATCAATAAGAATCAGCACTTTGGTCATCCAGGTGCGCTCCAGGTAGTTGGTATGTTTTGAACTCGGCTCAGGCAAGTAGGAGAAAAACACCGGAATAACAATAATGGATACAATGAAGGTGGCCAGTATATTGATACCCGCTACCAAACCAAATTCCTTTAAAACCGGCGAATTGGTAAATGCCAACACCAGAAATCCAATGGCCGTGGTTGCATTGGTCATCAGCGTTACAATTCCTATTTTTTGTATCATGCGGTGAATGGCCCGCATTTTATTGCCGTGTTTCTTATACTCGTTGTGGTATTTATTTACCAAATAGATAAAGTTGGGCACCCCAATAATGATAATCAGAGGCGGAATGAGACTCGTAACCGCGTTTATTCTGAAACCAAACAAGGCTACGGTACCAAGCGCCCAAATAACTATGATGAATATTACAGCAATAGGAAAAATAACCGAGATAAATGAGCGGAAAAACAGCATGAGTATCACCGCGCAAATCACCAGCGACAGCACAGAGAAGAACTTCATTTCGCCTTTTACCGCCTCGGCCACACTAGTGCGTATGTAGGGCAAACCCGAATATTTGGCTTTGATATTGTATGGCTGCAAGTAGTCGTCGCTAATTTTGAATACTTCGTCCAACAAAATCATGCGTTTCTTGCTTCCCAGTGTTTCTTCATCAATGTTTATGGCAATGAAGGAAGTATTGGTTTTGAAATTGAAAAACGAATTCTCATAGAAAGGCATCGACTTGTAAAGCGCCACTTTTTCGTCGAGAGCTGCCTGCGAATGGATGTTATTGTCAAAAATATCGGCGGTTACAAACCGTTGGTTTTCCTGGTCTTTTTCAAGCAACTGTGCATCAAATATGCTTACCGCTTGTTTTACCCCTTTCACTTTCGAAAGGTCATCTACCAGGTGTTTCCAGCTATTGAAAAAGTTTATCTCAAAAAAATGCGGATTTTGTACCCCCAACACCATAATGGTGCCGTCTTCGCCAAAAGATTTCTTGAACTCTTCATAGGCCCTGAAATCGGGATCGTCATCAGGCACTACACGAGCAATCTCGTAAGAGAGCTTCACATCTTTGGCATGGTACCCCATAAAGATGGTTACTGCCAATACCCCCAGAAGGAGCGTAATACGGTATCTTATGATAAATGAAGATATGTTAACCCACATGTGGAAAAATTGACCGCAAAAGTAACATTATCAAATGGCCCGACACAGAAGTTTATTAAAACAAAAAAGCCGTCCAAATGGACGGCTTTTGTATAATGTGTAAGTTGTTGACTTAGTCTTTTACTTTTCCGTTTACGATTTTACCGTTTGCATCCAAACCAGGTGAACCACCTACTCTGATTACTGCACAACGGAAGCCAATCATACTTGAAGCAAGGTTTTGGTCGAGGAATCTTCTTGAACCCGGAGTTAACCAGAAAGCTCTGTCGTTCCAAGAACCACCTTTGTAAACTCTTGCGATGTCGTTGATAAGGCTTGTACCTACAAACAATTGATCCAATAAGCTATCGGTTTTCAATGAGTCGGGCATTTCGCCGTACCAGAAACCTTGTTTTGAGTTGCTGTTGTAGCGGTATGGTGGGTTGCCACCTTCCACGTAGTTTATTTGGTCATGGTAACCTCTGTTGTCAGCTACTTTGTAGTTTCTTCTAATCAGGTTTTCCATAATGGTTACATCGCGGTAAATCAAGCGACCCAAAGAGTCTTTTTGTTTTACTGAACCATCATCGTTTCTATCAAGTACTTTAAACTCGTTGCCACGGTATGGGTTAAAGTCTGAAACATCTTCGTGTGAAAGCGGACGATATACATCGGCTACCCACTCGCAAACGTTACCTGCCATGTTGTACAAACCGAAATCGTTTGGCACATACATATCTACAGGTGCAGGTATGTCGGCAGCATCGTTAGGGGTAATAGAAAGACCCATGTTGTCACCACGACCTCTTTTGAAGTTCATGTAAAACTTACCACGACCCGGACCCATTGTTTGACGGGTGGTAAGACCATTGGCAGTGTACAATCTTTTGGTGTTGATGTTTTCATCACCGGGAACACCATTTCCTTCGTTGGCAAAAGCGGCGTATTCCCACTCTGCTTCTGTTGGAAGGCGAATGTCTGGTTGAAAGATACCGTCTTCTATGCGAACTCTTCTTGGGTTGCCTGATGCATCTTTCATGTCTTTACCCGGTGCAGGGTGCTCATACTGACCTACCAAATAGGCTTCCGTATTGAAGTTTTCAGCATCAAACTCTTCGTTTGCAGCAGGTTTGTAAATACCGGCTTTAATCAAAGCCTGTTCGTTTACCCTGTCGGTACGCCACATAGCGTACTCAGAGGCTTGCAGCCAGCTTACGCCAACTACAGGATATTGCTGATACGAAGGGTGACGGAAATAATAGCGAACCATAGGCTCGTTGTATGCCAGTGGATCTCTCCAACAAAATGTATCGGGCAAGGCATTTTGAAATACCTGTGGGTTTGATACATGTACTTTCTTTAACCAATAGAGATAAAACAAGTAAGACAAGTTGCTTACTTCTGTTTCGTCCATGTAGAATGATTGAACGGTAACAATACGTGGAAGCGCATTGGCTTCGAACGTCATGTCCTGTTCAAAAAGTCCCATGGTAAATTGTCCTCCTGGTATAAAGACCATATTGGTGGGAGTCCTTTGGTCTTGACCGGTGACTACTTCAAATCCAACATATTTTGGATCGTTGTACTTCCAACCAGTGTATGGATCTGTGTCCGCACCTGGTCCGCATGATACTAAAATCGCGCTGATAACTGTTAATCCCGCAATGATTGACAACCTGCTCTTCATTCTTTGATTCTTATTTTCAGGTAGTAGTGTTGTGAACTGCAATAATAAAGAATTATTGGATTTAAAAAAGGATAATTAAAGATTAGGACAAGAAATTGCTTTCCACTTTCTTGGCTTGGCGTGCTTGGTGTAAGGTACATTCATAATGAGTGACACCTCGTGACTGCCTCTGGCTGCGGCACTTACGGGCGAAACCGCAATGTCGTAGCTGTAGCCAATTCTGAATGCATCTTTTGTAATTCCGATCAAGGCAATTACGGCATCAGAGTTGGGATCGGTTTGTCGGTAGAGGGCACCTACAATAAAATGTTCTTTAATAAAGTAGCCTCCAAAGGTTACTTGAGTAAAGTTTCCCTGACGTTGGTACAAAATGTTGGGCGAGATAAAGGTTGTTGGGTTTCGGGTTCCCTTATCCAAGGGTATCATCATACCGGCATGCAGGGTAATTTTTCTTTTCAAATGGCTGTCAACGGTTCCTAAAAACGATTGGTTGGGCTGTGTGATGTGGTGCACGGCAAAACCACCGTAGTAGCGATCGGTATAGGCTACTGCACCGGCAGCAAAATCAGGAATAGGACCTATTGATGTTGTTTGAAGATTTTCTTGTGTAGGGTAAATAAATCCCAATCGTGGGTGAATCTGATCGGGGAAGCGCAGGGCACTTGGGTCAAGGCTGCGTTGGAAAATACCAACTTGCATACCTGCTTTTACTGAAAGCACGTCGTTTACCTTTAAGTAGTAAGAGTAAGCAAGCATGGCAGTTGTGGTGGCCAATTGTCCTTCACCTGCTTTGTCATACATTACTTGCGCACCAATACCGCCACCAATACCGTCAAAGTGCTGATCGTAAGAAGCGCTGTAGGTTTGAAAATCGCCACCTGTGGCACTTGGCCATTGGTAACGCGAGTTTAAGGCTACTCTGGGGCCGCCGGCAGATCCGGCAAAAGCTGGGTTCAGATATAAAGCATTGGCGTAGAACTGGCTGAACTGGGGATCCTGAGCGTGGGAAACACTAAAAATTCCCAACATCAGGAGGATAGGAACTAATCGCTTCATTTTGTTTTTATTTTTAAGGTCAACAATTTGCATTTTTAACGTGGTTTGACAACAACTTTGTATAAACACCGTTTATGAGGCCAAATATAAGGTCAAGCACAATCCAACCAACTATGAAAGCCATTCTTTCCATTATTTTTTCGATTACTGTCATATCGTGCCACCAAGTTTTGGCTCAAAACAGCCAAATTATACATTTCAATTGGAACATTGTTAAAGAATACGACCCGAATATACAAATTGACCGAAAATTACTGGGATTTGAACAAGCCGACTACAACGCCCTTGAAGGCTTCAAACCCACGTTCATAGAAAGAATTGATGCACAAACCGGCTTAAGGCCCGTTGTTTCGATTGAAATAGTAAAATCCAGAGTTGTAAATAATGCTGAAGACGCGGTTCCATACCTTAGTTTTCTTACGGATGACTATAGCCAAAATGTGAATTTTGGCACAGAAAGGGGCAAAAGGGTGTACTTCCTGAACCTGGTGCCTATAAGAAAAAAAGGTGGTTTGCTTGAGGTTGCCGAAGAAATAAAAATTACTTACCGATGGGAAAAGGTGGAGACAAGCGGTATTACAGTAAATAAAAGATCAGGAAAAATTGACTCAAAACTGGCTAAGGGCAAATGGATTAGTGTAGATGTTTCATCAACGGGCATATACAAACTCGATCTCAATTTTTTCAATAAACACAATATTGATGTAAGCGGTGTGGATGTGAATAAAATTGCAGTATTTGGCTATGGCGGGGAAGAGCTACCCATGCTCAACTCTGCTTACCGCCCTGAAGATATGAAGGAAATTCCCAGCAAATCGGTGGGGCTTTCTGATGGCAAGTTTGACAACGGCGACTACATCCTTTTTTATGCTCAGGGCCCTATAACATGGTCGCTCAATACCAAGAAAACCCAATTTAAACATGACAAGCACACCTATGCCGACAAAATAACCTACATGATTTGTTTGGGCGAATATAAGAGAACCGAAGTACCGAATGCACCAAAAATTACCGGAAATGCCAACGTAGTTACCGATGAATACAACTACTTATACGTACACCACAAAGACCAGCTAACTGATATTTCGAAAAATGTGAAAACGGGTAAGGAGTGGTTTGGCGAGGAATTTAACTTCAATACCAACCAAAACTTTGATGTGGGTACTATAAATGGTCTCATTACCTCCGACTCAATCATGGTGAAATCAATGGTGGCCGGGCGCAATTTCACATCAAACTCCACCTTTACCGTAAGGCTGAATGGCAAAAAAGTGTTTGACCAGATTTGCTCTAAAACCGACCCCGACTATTTGAAACCTTACGTCGTGCTCAGCACAAAAACCGGTGAGGTGCTTACCAACTCCAACCATTTGGTAATGAACTATGAATACGACAAACCCAGTTCGGTAGCGGTAGGATGGCTCAATTATTTTGAAATTCACGCCAAATCGAAACTGGTCTATAGTGGTGGCGCGCTGCCTTTCAGAAATAAAGACATTTTAGGCAACTCAGAATCTATTGTACAGTTTAATAT
>WGNN01000107.1 GCA_016124515.1 bacterium | reverse complement strand
TTACCCGATAGAAAATCCGATATATTGGATAAAGATGTGTATCCGTTCAGGGGGGTATAGTAAAGCAAATCAATAATTAGGAGAAAAGGGCAGGCAAAGGCAGTGCGCGGCGGTCAGCCTGAACAAGCCGCTGGAGAAAATCATAGGGATTGAGGTTTTGGTGACGACAGGTCGCTAGCACGCTGAGAATACGCTCGACATAGGTAATGCCAGCATCGGAATCATTGCCATAACAGAGCTTGCGCCAGATAACCGGATGTCGCAAGGCGCGCTCACAGACATTATTGGTGGGATCAACATTCGGATATCGGGTAAAGACGAAGAGCGTCTCATACTGAGCCAGAATCTTCTGGCAGGAGATGCGCGTTCGTCGATGATCGCAATGGGTACCAAAATGGAGCCATTTGTAAATCATCTCGCGGTGTCGAGGCAACTCATTTTGGAATTCGCGCCGAGAAATCGTGCCGTCTTTAAGTTGTCGCCAGCGATGCAGGAGGTATTCGCCATACATCAACAACATGCCACCAGCAGTTTGAGATTGCCCATCCCGCAGTTCAAATCGACGGAAGTGACGTAACAAATGTGCCCAGCAAGTCTGGTGCTTGGGATGAGCAATCCAATCATAAGCAGTGAAACGGTCGGAGACAGCGACCCGATCCTCGACATCGCTCAGCAGTTGTCTTGCAATATGTCGGGTCCGGGTTCGAGCCAGATGAAACAGAGTGGCTTTGTCGGACACGACGCACCACAGAAAACCGCGCTGATGACCTTGCCGCCAGCCAGTTTCATCGATATAGCGTACTTTTGCCTGACGCACTTGGTCAGTAATTGCTTCCACGGGCGATGCCAGAGCGGCAGACATTTCCTCTTGTCGGCGGATAATGCCACCCAGTGAAATGTCGATGTTGAAGCCCTCGGCTAGTAAGCGTTTGACCTGCCGTTTGCTCAGGCGATACTGGGCCATCAGCAGATTGATAAAAGCAGTCAAGCGATCTCCAAATTGACTTTTGGCGATATGAGCTGGAAGCTGTGCTCGTGTTGTTTTGCCGCAAGAGGGGCAACACAAACGATGAATCTGATGCTCGGTGACAATCGCTTTGACGGGAGGTAATTCGGTGATTTGCCAGCGAAGCGGATTTGCATCCTGCCCTGCTAAGGTCACACCACAATAAGCGCAGGTTTCGGGTCGATAGCTGATAAATTCGCTGACCGCCTCAGGGGGCACAAGTTGACGATGCTGTCCTTTGTGTCCGGATTGACCGCCACGTTTCCTGCCACTGGGTGCTTTGCTGGTCTTCTCTCGTTTATGCTGAGGTCCATCGCTTGAGGGTGGTTTCGATGAGGTCGCAGAATTCAGCTTGAGTTGCTCTTCCAACTCAGCAACTCGCTTTTCAAGCGCATCGACCTGTTGCACGCGATGATACAGAGCCATCACGACCGCACGCACACTAGCTGGTGTCTGCTCCCAATCTGCTTCGGGAATATTCAGTTCGCTCGGTGAAAAGGTTTTTTCGCTCATAACGAGGAATATAACGTGAATTCCTGATTTTCGCACCCCCTGAACGGATACAAAGATGTAATTTTATTAATAAATCTATAATATTTTTTTATAATATTCTCTGATGATTGTCAATCTAATCACTCAAAACGTGAGTTTCTGCTTTTTCTTTGCAGGCCCAAGCATTATACTGACATGATTCAATAGGCTTGAGTTCAATGACAATAGGTTGACGCAAGATGAATTTGTATCACTTCTTAATGGAGCATGTGGACGCTACAAAAATCGCTATCCAATCCAGAAGCGAGGAAAAAACTTATAAAGATATTGACGACATGGCAAAGGCAGTTTGCTTTTACTTAGCCGACCATAAAATTCAACGCGGCGACCGAATTGCAATTCTTGCTCACAATTCCAGTTTTTGGGTAGCAAGCTATTTAGCTATCTTGCGCTATGGTGCTGTAGCAGTTCCAGTTCCAATTGATCAACATGAAACGACGATCCATCATTTTTTGCAGATCACTGGATGTTCAATTTGTTTCATCGATGATGATCATCTCAAAAAATTTCCTGACTTACCAGTCATGCATATCATCACCCCTGATAAGCTCGAATCGCGTGGCACAGACCTAGCCGCAGTTCCAACACATCACCCAACTGAGGATGATCTAGCGGCTTTGATGTTCACATCTGGTTCAACAGGCGTTCCTAATGCCGTAAAAGTCAGTCACAAAAATATCATCACCAATACAAAATCGATTGTTGAATATCTTCAACTCAAGTCCGATGACCGAATCATGGTTGTCCTGCCTTTCTATTATTGTTTTGGCACTTCCCTCCTGCATACCCATTTTCGGGTCGGTGGAACACTGGTGATCAACAATCAGTTTCTATATACCGAGGACGTTCTAAACGACATAGAAAACTTCGAATGTACAGGCTTTGCAGGTGTTCCTAGCGTTTATCAGCGCCTTGTCAAGCGATCTAGCTTTCAGGAGCGAGAATTCAGGCATTTGCGGCATTTCCAACAGGCAGGAGGACGTTTGGGTCAACCGATCATTCAAACGATTGTGGAGGCTTTTCCGCAGAAAAAATTCTATGTGATGTACGGTCAAACCGAGGCGACATCACGCCTAAGCTATCTGGATCCTGAACTTGTGCTGGAAAAGATCAATTCGATTGGTAGGGCGATCCCCTATGTCACGATTGAGGTATTGAATGAGGATAATCAGCCTGTTCAAGCTGGTGAGCAGGGAGAAATCGTGTGTAGCGGCGATAGTATTACATCGGGCTACTGGCAGGATCAAGCCAATCAGCGTTATATCGGTGGCAAGCTCCACACAGGCGATATTGCGACCGTCGATGAGGATGGATACCTCTATATTGTGGGCCGCAAAAGTGACTTTTTGAAACCCGGAGGGCATCGCATTGGTAGTCACAAAATTATCGATGTTCTACTGCTTCATCCAGATATATTAGAAGCTGAAGTTATCGGCGTCTATGATGATGAACTTGGCGAACTTGTGCGAGCTTTTGTGGGCGTCGGTGATAATACGCTATCGGAAAAGGACATCAAACGGCATTGCCTGAATCACTTGCCACGCTTTGCCGTTCCGCACGAAATCGTCATCCTCAAAGAACTACCCAAGAATCATGCCGGCAAGGTTCAGAAGACCATGTTGTTGAATTATGAGTGATGGCCTTCTTGTTGCTAAAACTAGGTATATGGGGTAAAGGTGGCAACTAAACGACCTAGTGCAAGATTGTTGATATTTTGTTATATCTGTATCCGAAACAGCTGATTTTTCAACGGGTTGGCTTTTTCGGATAGCTCACAACGCTTAGTGCCGAGAATGTAAAGTTCCGGTACTTTTTACCTCCAAAAGTCTATCTAGAGGGGAATGAGAATGCGAAAAGTGGCTACTTCTAAACTAAAGTTCCGCTACCAATTCACACTATGGCACTTTGTGGGCTATTTTCAGAATCTATCTCACTTGATTGTTACGAAAAACAAATTATATTGCACTTCGTCGTGCAGTTGCTACCTTTACTCGTATATGCGTGTGTCCGTCGTCTCGCCTGATTTAGCCCTCCATGCCGGAATTTAATTTGCCACACACGTAGTGCCGCCTCAACTGCAATAGACGATTTCATCTTCGATGTGCCGACCTGTCTATCAGGAAAGTGAATCGCCAGTTCCCCTATTTTGTAGCCAAGCTTATGAGCGACATAAATCATCTCCACCTGAAAGACATAGCCACTTGCAAGGACTTGATCAACATCCATGCCAACAATCGCGTCCCGATGAAAAAGTCTGAATCCCCCTGTAGCATCCTTAACCGGGAAATTAAGAATTAATGGCGTATAGATGCGATTTGCCCACCAACTGAGCAACTTACGGATAGGACCCCTGTTTTCATCAACACTCCCACCTTTTATATATCGTGAACCCACAACGACATCAAATTTAGACGAAAGTTCGAGCATCTGCGGGATATACTTTGGTTGATGTGAGAAATCAGCATCCATCTGGATAATAAGATCGGCACCAAGTTGTACAGCTTTTTTGAAGCCATCTTTATAAGCGGGGCCGAAGCCTTTTTTCTCTAATCGATGCAAGACAAAAATTCTGTCTTTGTAAGAATCACGATTTGCATAGTCATCGGCAATATCTCCAGTCCCATCGGGCGAATCGTCATCCACAATAAGCAGATGGAAATTTGGAACTTCTAGTGCAAATAATGCCTGTATCATATTCGGGATATTTTCTTTTTCGTTGTAGGTGGGTATGATAACCATAACTTTTGGATATGAATTTGACATAATTAATCTCAATTCATTTATGATTTTGATTTACGTTATTTGCAACGATAAAGTGCCCAGAATAAATCGAATGATGGATACGGAATCCGTAACTTATTTGGTACAAGATCAAGCATTTTGTTTAGTACTTTTCCAGCTGGCTTCGTCTCTAGCTTGTACTTAACCAGCGATTTAGCATGTGACGCATAGACTAACTTAGCAGGACGTCCTCTTGCAATTTCCTCAAATCCAAACTGTTGAACCAGATCAGTTAATCCATCAATGGAAAACCAATTGACAACACTGGGAGGGCTATATTCATACCAATTTGAACCGAGCAAACGGGCCGGAATACTTTCCCGATCCCATGTTTCGATTAAGAGCAATCCATCCAGTTTTACCAGACTTTGGGTGACTTCGAGCGCTTTACGAACATCATAAAAATGGGCAATAACTTGAATGATTGTAACTAAATCGAACTGCTCTTCCGTCTGGAATTGCTCAAAAACACCTGTTTTAACATTCATGTGCATGGTCTGACGAGCATAAGATGCCATTGTGTCATTTGGTTCAATGCCCTGCCCTGTCCAGCCTCTTTGTGTCAATCCCTTAAGGACGAATCCTGCCGCAGAACCAACATCAAAAACTGTTCCGGCTTGTGTATATTTTTGAAGTAAATCTCCATAGCGTGCGCCATGAGCGATTAGCAAATCTGCCTCACTCGTATAGTCTAGATAACCCGAACCACCTTCAAAGAAATAGTCATCACCATATGTCTGCTCGGTATGCCGGGGTGTTTGCGGAATATCGGCAAACTGATGTTTGCAATTGTTACAGGCATAGATTGAATAATCGTGTTTGACAAAATCGAGATGCGATGGACTGGCACAGATTGGACACTTCAAATTCAAAATCGACCCCTAGCCTAATAAGTTTTGATATAGTTCAATGAGTTTTTTGGCCTGATGAGGCCATGCAAACTCGTTTACGATGCGTTCATAGCCGATTTTGCCCATCTCAACTTGCAATTCTGGATTGTCCATTAGTTTGACAATCTGCTTGGCAAAATCCATCTCATTGTTTGGTTCAGCATATAAGGCTGCTGGGCCTGCCGTGACGCGATGTTCACGCAGGTCAAATGCAACAATCGGCTTGCTGAATGCCATATAATCGGTAATTTTTATCATCGATGACTGATTGTTAAAGGGATTGATTGGATCGGGTACGACGCCAATATGGGCGCTTGCCAGCATCGATTGCCATATAGAGGCAGGTTGGTATCCAGCAAATTGTATGTATTCTTGTAAATTCAAGTCCTGAACTAAAGCTTTCAGGCTCTCGACAGCACTACCGCTTCCAATCAAGATGACATAAACATCTTTTCGATTGAAGTCATTTACTAGATGATTGATGGCTCGTATGAGATAGTCTAGACCGTCTTGTAAACCCATTTCGCCTAGATAAGCAATGCGGGTTCCGATTTTTCTTGCAAGTTCAGCATCAGGCGCAACATGCGCTATATTTTCAAGTACAGGGCCATTACGAACGATGGTAATATCTTGTTCCAGTACATGACCGCGCGTCATGGCAATGTCTTTGTATGACTGATTTGTAGAAATAACCCGATCAGCAAAGCGGAAAGATACTTTTTCAAAGAATAACAGGGTTCTATGGACTGTTTTATTGCCTTCTCCGTCTGCTTTGGCGTCATATAATTCTGCTGATAGGTCATGATGATCAAAAACAAATTTCTTTCCCCACAGCTTATAAAAGATTGCAATTAGAACAAGGACATCGGGTGGATTATGGGCATGAATTACTTTAAATCCACGTCTAGACAAGACAACAATCGATAGAAAAAACATAACAATCAATGAATAACCATATTCCACCACATAAGCAAAAAAGCCGTCGGCTTCCAGTGGAGCAGGATAGCGATACACAGCTACCCCGTTAATTATTTCTGTCCATGCTTGCTTATCTTTTCGTTGGGCAATCACAGAGATTTGAAAACCTGCTTTTGTGAGCGCATTCGCCTCATTGAAAACACGAGAATCTTGCGGATAAGCGTTATTCTCCAATAGCATGAGGATTTTTCTAGCGCTTGATCCCATTAATAGATTCCGTGATTAAAACTATGATAGATCTGTGACTGCTAATTAACTGAATCAGAACGTGAATAATTGTTTTCATAAAACAAAAGTGTTCAATTATTTGATGATACAATTGTAATAGTTGGTATGCTTATGTATATCATATTACAATCCTAACGGAATAGCAATATTAAGAAACATTATGTATAATAGATATAATTTACAAAAGTTTAGATTCAGACGGGAATAAACATCTTCCAGATTGAGTTAATGTTTTTCAAGGCATATCGTATATAGACACAAAATGCGGAGAATTTAACTTGCAAATATCAATTGCAAAGCCAGTTATTGGTGACAAAGAAAAACAAGCTGTGATGGCTGTTCTAGATAGTGGTTATCTTGTGCAAGGTGCAGATGTTGAGCGCTTCGAGACGGCTTTCGCAGATTATCATGGTGCCAAACACGCTGTTGCAGTCAATAATGGTACTTCGGCACTTATCGCCGCAATGATGGCACACGGTATTAAAGCCGGAGATGAAGTCATCGTCCCAACGTTTTCGTTTTTTGCAACAGCGGCATCCGTACTGAGTGTGGGTGCTGTTCCTATTTTTGCGGATATTGATCCTGATACATTTTGTCTATCTCCGTCAGCGGCAGAAGCGGCCATTACGTCACGTACGGTAGCTATCATGCCAGTTCATCTCTATGGACATCCGGCACAGATGCACAAATTCGCTGAAATCTGCGAAAAGCACGGTCTATTCTTGCTAGAAGATGCCGCACAGGCACACGGAGCCAAAATAGGAGATCGATATATTGGTACCTTTGGCACTGCCAGCTTTAGCTTCTATCCCTCTAAAAATATGACCACCGGCGAAGGTGGGATGGTATTGACACAGGATGACGAAATTTATCGTCAATTACGTATGATTCGCAATCAAGGCATGAATCAACAGTATCACCATGAAGTGCTTGGTTACAATCTGCGTATGACCAATATTCAAGCGGCGATTGGCAATGTCCAGTTAGAGAGCCTGCCCCAGTGGACACAACACCGTATTGATAATGCCAGTTATTTTAATCAGCATCTTAAAGGCGTCAAAACACCTACGACTTTAGACAACTATACCCATGTGTTCCATCAATACACGATTCGTGTTCCAGCCGCAGAACGTGATCAACTATTAAAACAACTCAATGAACGCGGCATCGGCGCACGAGTATATTATCCATCACCTATTCATCATCAACCAGCAATTACCTGTGTACGCGATTTCGATTTGGCAGAATCTGACAAAGCAACCAAGGAAGTAATCAGCTTGCCGGTTCATTCACAATTAACGGCTGAAGAGCGGCAATATATTGTTGATGTGGTCAATGACTTACGCCAGCACAGTGAGTCTAGTTTGGCTGAGTCTGCTGACAGGATGTGATGTCAAGTTCTTGGGTAGCATCTTTAATTGCCACTAAACGTTTTGTTTAGTGGCAATATTTTAATTATTAAATAAGCACTTAATGCAAGCTTCAGGAGCAAGTCGATGTACGTTCATCCAAGCGCAATCGTTGAAGAAAATGCGACAGTTGGTGAAGGAACTTATTTGTGGCATCATGTGATGGTACGGCGTGGCGCAAAGATAGGTTCGCAATGCATTTTAGGCTATGGTGTTCATATTGATACTGATGTCATTATAGGTAATCGGGTCAAGATTCAGAATTATGTTTCGGTGTTTCATGGTGTCACAGTTGAAGATGGTGTTTTCATCGGCCCGCATGCTGTATTTACAAACGACAAACTGCCGCGCGCTATCAATGCCAATGGCACACCCAAAAGCGCAAGCAATTGGGTTGTGAGTGAAACACTTGTCGGCTATGGTGCATCCATTGGAGCAAATGCAACGATCGTATGCGGTATTACTATTGGCAAATGGGCCATGATTGGTGCCGGTGCTGTTGTGACTAAAGATGTGCCGGATTATGGGCTAGTTGTAGGTAATCCAGCACGTTTGATTGGTTATGTTACGTCTGAGGGCGTGCGAGTGGATCAAGCACCTGAGTAGATTTTAGGAAAGCCCTTACTTGATAAAATAGTTCATACACAAAGGGATGTTGTTGGCGAACCCAAAAGATATTGATAAGCGCATACAGTTGAACAGAATTCACACTGCAATCAAAGCGAGGTTTATAAATATCTTTGCCAGAACAATCGACCAAAGTTATACCGGAAGAAACAATGCAGGTTGCGCAAAAAGTATTTCCAAAAGGGACCACACTAAATGAGAGATACGTTAGGTACAATACAATTTACACCGACGATGTTTTGGAAGACTTATATCCGTAAGATAGGCACTCAGCTGTTCGTCCATGATGTTTAGCATTGTTACAAGTGTACAGTTTATTGAAAACTTGACTGATCATCAAGTAGTAGATACGATGCGATATCGGGTTACATAGAAATATGTTTTGGGCTTATAACTAATTTGTAATTTAGCGATTTCAGCATGATTTTTTGAACCTCGACGACCATTTATAATCCGAAAATCTAGTATGATTCTGGATAAAACATGATTCAAAATGAAAAGTTCATAACTCTAGTTACTAACGGACACGTGTTGCCGCTATTCAGTCGTATATGAGTTTCGTCAGCGCTTGCTGGATCTGATAGTGATGCGCTTTGTCGAATGAAGATAGTTTAAGCCAGGAGAGGACTCGACCTATATTATGACAGCGGTTCATCATCTCAATCAACTCGAATTAGTTCATGAGATACTAAGATATGTGCTAAATGTGCTGTCAATTGTAGTTCCCGAGAGGCTTAAACAACCCGTCAATGCTGAATGGTTTGAGGCTTACAGTGGACGAACTAGCAATTAAATGCGGAATCGCATTATTTGACTATATTGAGGCATTCTATAATCGTCGTCGGCTATATTTCGGCCTCGGATACAATCTAACGGTGATCTATTCAGATTAAGTAATTATTACTTAATACTACTTTACCTATACAAAACAAGAGGTACTTGGTAATGAGACAGACTATGATTACATGGCTAACGATTCTTGGATTTATAGGTATTATATCAATATTCTCCATTATTAGTATAAATGAATACAATTACCCAATGTCAGATCATTCATATTATATTCCTATGTTAAAACATTTACTTAACTCAGAACTTTATCCAAACGATTATTTGGTTACCCAGATTTCATCCTATCCATCCGCTTTATGGCCATTAATGATAGGAATTATAAAATTCACAGGTATTGAGATTCCTATTATTTTCTTTATCCTTTATGTATTTTCTATTTATGCCACCTTTTTAGCTACTTATTTGTTGGCAATGTCCTTGTTTGGCAATCAACAAGTAGCATTTCTCTCTATATTTTTTTTACTGTTTACACAACTAGGGTTCGCATCAGTCGGCCTTGTTGAAAATGGTTTAGTATTTCGTATGCTAAGCTTACCATTGGTTATCTTTGCTTTTTATGCTTTTTTTGAAAAACGATTGGTTCTTGCATATATTCTAACTGCCGTAAGTTTGCTTATGCATCCGCTGACTGGAATTTTTAGTATTTCGATGATAGGTTTAGCCTCCCTATTGCTGTACAAATTCATCAGAATAAAACAATTAATATTAGCTGTTGTTTTATTTGGTTTAATTAGCGGCCCAATTTTCATTATCAAGTTTACATCTACAGGCTCTGGAATGCCTTTAATTGCTACTCATGGATGGCTAGACATAATGCATTTGCGTTCAGCCCATCATGTTTTTCCATCCACATGGAATCGAATGGATTTCATAAATTCAGCATTTACTATACTTGTGTTAATTATTTCTCTAAAATATCGTCCTCAAGAACTTTTTCAATATCGTGCAATTCAGTATTTTATTGTAGCAATTCTATTTATGGTAGCTATTGGCGTGATTTTCTCAGAAATAATTCCAATTACTATTATGATTCAATTACAATTCTTACGCAGTATGGTAATGATTTACTACTTCATTCCACTCTTTTTTGCTAACTACTATATACAAGAAATGAGACAATCAACTAGTATTACAGATGTCTTACCACTTATAATATTGGCTATATTTGTGTTCAATATTTTTAGTGTAACAGGCAGTACTATTTTAATTATGCTCAGTTTTATGAGTTTGATGGTTATCACGATCTTATGGAGACTGTATGCATTGTCCTCGAAGTCACAAATTTGGTTGTCTAGTCACCAGTGGATTTCTAATAATATATTACCTATAATACTAATATTATCGATTATATTTATTGGTATTTATGGGTGTGTTCGAAAGGGCACATTTACAATCTACAATCGAGATGATGCAGAATGGATCGATATTCAGATCTGGGCAAGAGAAAATACTTCCCCAAAAGCGTTGTTTATTGTTCCTCCTTATCTCTATAATTTTCGTATTGAGTCCGAAAGATCAGTACTCACAACTTGGAAGGATGGTACAGTTGCTTTTTTCAATGAAAGTTTTGGATTGGAGTGGCTAGATCGTTTAGCTTTACTGGGTTATAAACCTGCGCAATCAGGAGACACTCTAGATTATGTTAATTTTGATCAGGCAAAAAATATACTTGAACCAATTTATCGTAACTTAAACAAAGAAAAAATTCTTAATATTGCACAAAACATAAAGATTTGCGAAGTTTATTTTGTAACTTTTAATGATGTTTCAAAGTTGACATTAACATTGCAATATAGAAATCAGAATTATTCCATATACATTGTTCCAACTGAAGGAACAGAATGTAAAGATATACCATGAGGGTTGGTTGTATGATCTTCACCCGATTTTCTACTCGCACATCATGGAATCCAAGTCAGTATGAGTTGTGTTGGGTATTGCTATGATAATGTCATGATGGAAAGTTTTTTGCCACACTCAAAACTGAGTGTGGGATCGTAACCTTTGTAACACGCTAACAAGCATGACAGATTATCTTTAAATATATCGAGGTTTGGTACAATCGTTTACGGCGAAATTCTGCTCTTGACTATCTCACTCCTGAGCAATATGAGCAACAAGTCCGCCTAGACAAATTCAGTGCCCACAAAAAGGGAGCAAGTTCAGATTTACAGGATTGGGCATTTAGAGCAAAAGTTTTGGCGTAGTGATATTAGCATATAACAATAAGGTAGGAATTATATGTCAGAAAAAGAGTCGATTGATGTAGTTATTGTAGGTGGGGGACAAGCTGGTATTTCGCTAAGCTATTATCTCCAACAACAAAAGATTCCACATATTATTTTGGAACGTGAACGTGCATTCTCAGCATGGCATAATAGATGGGATGGATTTAACGCAAATACACCTAACTGGATGAATACACTTCCTGTATTAAGTTCCAATCAATTTCCAGCAAATGACCCAAAAGGATTTGCAACCAAAGAAGAACTGGTTAATTATTTTGAAAAATGTTTGCAAGAAGTCCGACCTCCAATAAAAACAGGAGTTGAGGTCTACAAAATAACACAGCTTAATAATGGTGTTTGGCAAATATCTACTCAGGATACTGTATATGAAGCGAAAAATGTTGCTGTTTGCATTGGTGCGATGTCAACTCCTAAAATACCAGAAAACGCAACCAATATCTCTAGTACAGTTCCACAGATTCATTCTTGTGAATACCGAAATCCAGATCAAATTACCACGAAATCTGTGTTACTCGTTGGTAGTGGTAGTAGCGGTGTACAGATTTGTAGACTCTTGTGTAGTTCAGGGAAATTTGACAAGATTCACCTTGCAGTAAGTAATATCTTAGTCTTGCCCAAGCATATTTTGGGGATTCAGACGCACAAATTTCTACACTTTTTCGGTCTTTTTGATATTAGAAACAACTCAATACTTGGAAAACTAATGTATTCGAATTTGGAAACCAAAGGGGATCCAATTATGCGCCCAGCTCCAAATGATCTTTCAAAGCTGTATGGTGTTCACATATATGACAGATTTACCGAAGCTCAAGGTTCCTTATTACATTTTGCCGATGGGCAGACCTTGGAAACTGATGATCTTACAATTATCTGGTGTACAGGCTTCCATGGTGATTATTCTTTCATT
>WGNN01000021.1 GCA_016124515.1 bacterium | reverse complement strand
GAAAATAATCGAGCAGGCAAAAGGGGCGCATACCCGGTTGGCGGCGGTCAAAATAGCGGCTGTAGTTTTCAATGCCCTGACAGTAGCCCAACTCCCTGATCATTTCCAAGTCAAAACCTACCCGCTCTTCCAGTCGCTTGGCTTCCAGGGTTTTGCCTATTTCAAGAAAGTACTCGGTTTGTGCCACCAGGTCGTTTTGTATTTCTTTAATGGCGGTTTGTACCACTTCGGGAGCGGTTACAAATAGGTTGGCCGGAAAAATAGCTACTTCCTCCGCGGCATCCAAAGTTTTGCCGTTGTTGGGGTCTATCAGTTCCAGTGCTTCAATTTCGTCGCCCCAAAAAAGTATGCGGTAGGCATAGTCAATATAGGGTGGCCATATATCCACCACGTCGCCGTTTACCCTAAAGCTGCCTTTGTCAAAACTTGCCGTGGTGCGTTTGTACAAGGCATCCACAAATTTGAAAAGCAGTTTATTTCGGCTTATTACATCGCCCACCTTCAGTCGCAAGGTCACGCTGTTAAAAGCCTCCGGATTGCCCATACCGTAGATGCACGAAACCGAGGCAACAATTATCACATCGCGTCGCCCTGAGAGCAGCGAAGTGGTGGCCCGCAGCCGCAATTGTTCTATCTGATCGTTTATACTCAGCTCTTTTTCTATATACACATTGCTCACAGGGTTGTAGGCTTCGGGTTGGTAGTAGTCGTAGTACGACACGAAATACTCAACCGCATTTTCAGGAAAAAACTGCCTGAACTCGCCATACAGCTGTGCTACCAGGGTTTTGTTGTGCGAAAGAATAAGAGCGGGGCGCTGCACACGCTCTATCACATTGGCCATGGTAAAGGTTTTGCCCGAGCCTGTAACCCCCAAAAGGGTTTGGTGGCGGTCGCCACTTCCCAAGCCTTCCACCAATTGCCGTATGGCTTCAGGCTGATCGCCTGTGGGTTTAAATTTTGAATTCAGTTTAAAGTTCATGTGGCATTTTTAAGGGGTGTTGGTGCTTCAGTGCAATTCCGGATGCGCTTGGTAAAACAGGGCGGTGCGTGCTATGGTTTGGTCTATGGGGTTGAAATTGATACCCAATATTTCTTCAGCTTTATGGTGGTTAAAACGCGTGCTTCTATTGGCACTTTGCGCCACCTCGCGGGTAATAAAGGCTTTGGAGCCACTTATGGCTGCCCAGCTTTCGGCGGCCAGGGCCACAACGGTGCTCAGGTTTTTGCCGGCTTTTATGCCGGGTGGCTTTTTGCCCAATGCCGTAGCTATTTTGTGCAATAACTCTTTGTAGCTCAGGTTTTCGCCCACCATAATAAAGCGTTGTGCTATACTTTTTTCGTTGGTCAATGAACGCACCACGCCTTTGGCTACATCCAATACATCTACAAACCCGGTAAGGCCGCCCGAGTAAAAAGGCAAGCCCCGGGCTACCGAGCGGAACATTTGTACCGAGCTGTCCACAAATTTCCATTCGCCCAATACCAGTCCCGGATTCAATACCGTCACTTTTACACCTTCGCCGTGGGCTTTCCACACTTCCATTTCGCTGCGGTATTTGCTTTCGCCGTAGGTGGTTTCAAACTCGTAGTAGGTGCTGTTCAAAAAAGTTTCGTCAAGTTCAGGCTTTTTGTCGGGGTTGGGCAGTGCCGCCACCGAACTTATGTGTACGAGCCTTTCAATACCGTTTTCAATACAGGCCGTCACCACATGGGCAGTGCCGTCCATATTGTTGCGCAAAATCATTTCGCGCTCCTTTGCCTGAAAAGATACACTTGCCGCAGTATGTACTATGGCATCGCAACCTTGGCTTCCCTCTATCAGGCTGAAAGGATACATCAAATCGCCATGCACCCACTCAATATCGTCAAAACTCAAATGGCTTTGGTGCCGCGCATTCAATTGTTCAAAAATGAGCCTGCTGAGATTGGTAGAACTGTTTTCTCTTTTCAGAGCCACCACATGGCAACCCGCTTCCATCAGGAAAAACATGGTGTGGGCGCCTACAAATCCGCTGCCACCGGTTATAAATATTCGCTTGTTGCTAAGCATTTGTGCAAACATAAAACCCATGTGAATAAAGCCGTGCATAGCAGCCATCATTGGCCATTACTTTTGACACAATGGAGTGGCACAACAGTTTTTTTCCGGTAGCATCTGAAGTTATTTTCAAAGGCAAATGCATAGGCAACACCATTGCCATCAACCGTGGCAAAATGCCCGATGTAGAGGCGGCAGAAGTGGTTTTTTTTGCCGTGGAAAGGGGCGCACCCACAGCAGCCAACTTGCTGAGAAACCACCTTTACAACTATATAAATGCCGAAAATTTCAGTGCTTTCGCCGATTTGGGCAATTACATCATAGCCGATGAGTTTACCGAAAGACATGTGGCCGAGGTGGGGTTTATTTTGTCAGAACTTTTTGAAATGGGCAAAACCGTGCTCACACATTGCAGCATGGCCGGTTTTATGCCCTTGGCGGTAGAAAAAGCCCACGAATACAATAGCGAGCCCTACGCTACGGTAGAGGTGAACCTGCAAGCTGCCAACAAAGGCACTTTCGGCGAAACGACCTCAGCTGACTGGCTCTCGGAAATTATCAGACAAGACGACACTTTTCTCTACTACTACGGTTTGTTGGCTTACCAGTCTAACCACGTGGATGCGCAACAACTTGATTATCTTGATAAACTGGGTTTTGAATCGCTGCGGTTGGGTGCCCTTAAAGCCAACCTTACCCTTGCCGAACCCATGGTGCGTACCGCCAATTTTTTGCAATTCAACACGCAGGCAATACAAGCGGCTTATGTAGGCGGGGCACATTTTTACCCCAACGGGCTCAATGGAGAAGAAGCTTGTGCCATAAGCAAATACGCCGGGGCCAACAGCCAAATGCGGGTGTTCAATCTGGAAAATTCGGTGGAAACGAGCGAGCTGGGAGCCGAGCAAATGGCGCAAATGCTCTGGTACTTTATGGAAGGCAGCACCTTGTGCTACGACGAAAACCCGCTTGAAGATGAAGAGCTGTACATAAAATACCTGGCTACACCACACAAACAAGCTGAGCACCTGACCTTTATAAAAAGCCGAAGGACCGATAAATGGTGGATTTACCTGCCGGTGGACCACAACAAATATCCACGCTTCAAATATTTAATTCCCTGTGCCTATAGCGACTATGAAATGGCCGTGCAGGGCGAAATTCCGCACCGATGGATACAGGCTGCCGCACGCCTTGATGGTTGAGAAAAGCCACGTAGTTTCTTTTTTTTCACTTTCGTATTTATATTGTGCCGAATTTGGCGTTTTAAAAAAGTAATCACAAGCCCATTGTGTACTTTTGCAGCCAAATTTTTGCAGGCATTAATAGTCTTAAATTCATGAAAAGAACACCTTTATACCAAAAACATATTGATTTGGGAGCCAAAATGGTTCCTTTTGCCGGTTTTGAAATGCCCGTTTCTTATGCGGGTATCAAGCAAGAACACAGCGCTGTGCGCGAGCGGGTGGGTATGTTCGATGTGAGCCACATGGGCGAATTTCTGGTAAAGGGTCCGCAGGCACAAGCCCTTATTGACTACGCCACTACCAACGATGTGTCAAAACTGAGCCCCGGCAAAGCACAATACTCTTGTTTGCCCAACAACACCGGCGGCATTGTTGACGATTTGTTGGTGTATATGAAAGGTGAAAACGACTACATGCTGGTGGTAAACGGTGCCTGCCTTGACAAAGACTGGGCATGGATAAGCGGTCTCAACGAAAAGTTCGGTGCCGATTTGCAGAACATTTCTGACGATATTGCCCTTATGGCGGTTCAAGGACCAAAAGCCATAGAAGCATTGCAACCACTTACCCCTGAAAATCTGAACGATATTCCATTTTACCAATTCAGAATAAATGAATTTGCCGGCGTAGCCGATGTGGTTATTTCAAATACAGGCTACACGGGTGCCGGTGGTTTTGAAATTTATGTGCACAAGGATGCCGCCGAAAAAGTGTGGGATGCCATAATGGAAAGCGGCAAAGCGGTAGGTATAGAACCCACCGGTTTGGGTTGTCGCGATACCTTGCGTCTTGAAATGGGCTACTGCCTGTATGGCAACGACATTACCGACGAAACATCGCCATTGGAAGCCGGTTTGGGTTGGATTACCAAACTCAACAAAGCTTCTGATTTTGTGAATAAAGAATACTTTAAAAAACAAAAGGAAGAAGGTGTGGGTCGCAAGCTCGTAGCCATAGAAATGCTTGAGCGCGCCATACCACGCCACGAATACGAAATTTGCGACAGCAGCGAAAACAGCATTGGATTTATTACCTCAGGTACCCAATCGCCAAGTCTTGACAAAGCCATAGCACTGGGCTATGTAGCTAAGGGTTTTGACGCTGAAGGAACTGAAATACTTGTGAAGATAAGAAACAAGTTTGCGCGTGGGAAAGTCGTGAGACTCCCTTTTTATAAACCCGAGTAACCATAGTTTTACATGAAAGTTCAAGATCTTGATGTATGGAAGGCAGCGATAGACCTGGCGGCAGAAGCCTACAAGCTGGCAGAAACATTTCCGGAGACCACCTCTCAGGGACTTGGCTACCACCTAAGGGCATCGGTAACCCACCTGCCGGCCAATATTGCCGCAGCAGCAAGCCGAAAATACGGTGCTGAGTCGCTCAAGTATCTTTTCAGAGCAAAAGGTATTATTTACGAAGTTGAGTCAATGTACTACCTGGCCGAAAAGCTCAACTACATTGACAACGACCAATTGGAAAAACACGTAGAGTCGCTTGACTCCGCCAAAAGATTGCTCTTCGGTTTCATCAAGTATTATAAAAAATCATCTTAGAGGTTTCCCGCTAACTAAATACGAGCTATTGATTTCAAAGAATGTAGAAGTATGCTTTTCCCCATTTCATATTCCATTATATGAACTTACCAAAAAAGCAGTTGTAGTAATAGATGTGTACCGCGCCACAAGCGCTATTGTGGCCGGTATTGGTTCAGGCGTATCCAAAATAATTCCCGTAAGCACCGTTGACGAAGCCAAGGCTTACCGCGACAAGGGTTTTATTGCCGCCGCCGAACGCAAAGGGGCTATTGTAGCCGGTTTTGAATTGGGCAATTCGCCTATCAGTTTCACCGAAGATAGATTTAAAGGCGAAACCATAGTGCTGAGTACAAGCAATGGCACCAAAGCATTGCTCAAAGCCACCGCCGCAAAGGAAATTCTGGTAGGTGCTTTTCTCAACCAAACGGCCATAGTAAACTACATCAACCAAAACCACGATGCCGTGATGTTTCTCTGTGCCGGCTGGCGCGACAGGTTCAATTTGGAAGACACCATAGTGGCCGGTGCCATGGCCAAAGCGCTGCTCGAAATGGGTTGGCACACCGACTGCGATTCTTGCCTGGCTTCTATGAGGCTGCACGATATGGCACAAGCGGATGTAAAACATTTTATGGCCGATGCATCGCATACCAACAGGCTGGCCCACCTGAACCTTGACGAAGACATTGCCTACTGCAATCAGGTTGATGTGTTTGACGTGGTGCCTTACTACAACAAAAAAGGCGAAATAATAGCCAAGTAATTTGCCGCAGAAACTGCCAATATCATTTTACCGGCAGCACAATGTGGTAGATATTGCCCAACAACTTATTGGAAAAAGGCTGTGCACGCACATCAATGGCGGTTTTGCCGGCGGGCTCATTTCTGAAACAGAAGCCTACGAAGGTGTTACCGACAAGGCATCACATGCCTACGGCGGACGCTACACCAAAAGAACCCAAACCATGTACAAGCAAGGAGGCATTGCCTATGTGTACCTCTGCTATGGCATGTACCACCTTTTTAATGTGGTTACCCACGAAGAAAATGTGCCGCACGCTGTACTCATAAGAGCCATATTGCCCGAAACCGGCCTTGATTTGATGAAGGAGCGAAGAGGCCGCAACCTATTTAAAAACCTGACTGACGGCCCAGGCAAAATGAGCAAAGCCCTTGGAATAAGCACCCAATACAATGAAGTTTCGCTACTGGGCAATGAAATTTGGATAGAAGAAACCGACCTTAAAATCCCAGAAAACGAAATAATTGCAGGCCCTAGAATAGGCATCGACTACGCCGAAGAGCACAAAGATTTGCCCTACAGGTTTTTGTGGAAGAGAGGGAGGGGAGTTTAAAGATGCGAAGTTTAAAGTCCAATGGTCAATTAAAAATTGAAAACTGCAAATTGAAAATTGGGTGTATGGGTTTAAAGATATGAAGTTTAAAGGGGAGATGTTCAAAGCATGCCCAAACCTGATAAGGGTCGGAATCAAAGGAAACATTTTGTTTATCAAGTGATTAAGCTCCTTCCCCGTGGGGAAGGCCGGGATGGGGCGAAAGCCGGGTCGAGTTAAAAGTTGTTTACCATGGTCCGTGGTCTGTGTTCCGCGTGGACCGGGCCGAAACCAACTAATCCTTCAACTCCACAAACCCATCACCACGCCACTCATAGCTGCCGGGCTTTATGGCGGTAAAACACTCATAGGTATTCAATGTGCCTTTGCTTGGTGCAACCGTCAATATATTTTGCTCAAAATGGTAGCTCAGCACAAATTCACAGCGTTCGGTATCTGCTTTTCGTGTGTCATAGAGTTTTTGCGCGGCCTCCTTGGTCAGCGTCTCGTCATACACATCGCCATCATAGGTATATCGCGTTTCGCTGTATGCCGAGGCGATGATGCCTATGTCAACCAACACCGCATTCGACAACTCGATCATATAAAGTCTGGTGTTGTTCGAAAACCAATTGCCATAAACGCTGGTGGTATTTGATTCATATTCAAGTACTTCAATAAAAAAGAAAGTAAAATCTACTATGCGGGCGCTCATGATGTTTTCGGTAGCAATGGCTTGCACAGGCAAAAGGTATTCGCTGTTGGTGTACCGCAAAACCAAACTGTCGTTGCGCTTGAAAATACTTACCAATCCCATTTTGAAATACATTTCATCAAAGTCCGACTTTTCGCAGAACTCTGTTATCTGTTCCAGTTTAATGCCGGCATCAAACGCACTTTGACCTTTTGCCGTAAGGCAGGCAAAACCAAGAACCAAAATCAATAATGTACGCATACCCGCGTGGTTTTTATTACCCGGTAAAACTAAATAAACCAAACGTCCCATTCGGGGTTTGTATGTTTTTCTAGCTCACAAGAACATTCAGTTATTGATAAGAAATCGTAAAGAATGCAGGAATTAAAGGTCTCTACAGACACACAACCTACAGAAGTTGAGATGTGGGCCAAACAACCCACCCGAAACAATACCTTTGCCGCACCAAAAAATTGACCATTTATGCAAGCTGCTTATATAGTTGACGCTCTACGTACTCCGGTTGGAAAATTTTCAGGCACTTTGGCCACCATCAGACCCGATGATATGGCCGCCCAAGTGATTAAAGGAATACTGGAGCGCAACCCCGGTTTTGATCCATCTATTCTTGAAGAAGTCATACTGGGTGCTGCCAATCAGGCCGGCGAAGACAACCGCAATGTGGCGCGTATGGCGCTGCTTTTGGCCGATATTCCTTACCACGTGGCGGGCGTTACTGTAAACCGACTTTGCGCCTCGGGATTGCAGGCGGTGGTTGATGCGAGTCGCGCTATAAAGCTGGGCGATGGCCGGGCCTATCTTGCCGGTGGCACCGAAAGCATGACCCGCGCTCCATTTGTAATGGCCAAAAGCGAACAAGCCTGGGGAAGAACACCCGAAATATATGATACCACCATTGGTTGGCGCTTTATCAACCAAAAGTTGTCAGACAAGCACTATCCCTACGGTATGGGCGAAACCGCCGAAAACGTGGCGGAACGCTGGGGAATCAGTCGCGAAGCTCAGGACGAATTTGCCTACCAAACACAACTGAAATACCAACAAGCGCATGAAGCAGGAAAGTTTGCCAATGAATTGATGCCGGTAAACATTCCGCAACGCAAAGGCGATGACTTGGTTTTTGACAAAGACGAACATCCGCGCCTGAGCACCACCGATGTGTTGGCCAAACTGAAGCCTGCCTTTAAGAAAAACGGCACCGTGACTGCGGGCAATTCATCAGGCATAAATGATGGAGCGGCAGTGTTGCTGGTGGTTAACGAAGAGGTGTTGAAAGAATATAACCTGAAACCCATAGCACGTGTGGTAAGTGCTGCCGCAGCAGGTGTAGAGCCCGCCATTATGGGCATTGGCCCGGTGCCGGCGGTAAACAAAGCGCTGCAACGTGGCGGACTCAAAATAAATGATATTGACCTTTTTGAACTGAACGAAGCCTTTGCTGCACAGTCAATTGCCTGTATCAACGACCTCCACATTGATCCTTCTATCGTGAATGTAAACGGCGGTGCCATTGCTATAGGCCATCCGCTGGGAGCAAGTGGAGCGCGCATTTCAACCACCTTGCTCCACGAAATGCAAAAACGCGAAAATGTGAAGTACGGAGTGGCCACCATGTGTGTGGGCGTTGGCCAGGGTGTTGCCGTGGTTTACGAAAAAATGTAATCTTATCCCTTGCTTTACAAAAACAATATTCAACCGGAAACAGCTGATTGATTGACTAAGAAGACGCGATATTTTTTGGAGATAGCCTACAACGGGGCCAATTACCACGGCTGGCAGGTGCAGCCCAACAGCACCACAGTGCAAGAGATTTTTGAAGACCGCCTAAGTAAAAAGCTGCGCGAGGAAATAAGAACCTACGGCTGCGGACGTACCGACACAGGGGTGCACGCCCGCCAATATTTTGTGCATTTTGATACCGAGCAACAACTTACCCGCGATTTGGTGCACGAAATGAATGCCTTTTTGCCGCGCGATATTGCTTGTTATAACCTATACCGCGTAGCTGCCCACCTCAACCACCACGATTTGCACGCGCGTTTCAATGCTTTTGAGCGACAATATGAGTACATCATTTCGCTGCGCAAAGACCCTTTTGGCATGGGCACAAAAACCGCCTTTTATTCACAACAATTGGATATAGAACTCATGCAGCAGGCCGCCGATGTTTTGCCCGAATACAGCAATTTCAGGGCATTTTCAAAGCTTGAAACCAATGTAAAGAATTTTGAATGTCAGATGAACTGGGCCAAGTGGGAAAGGAAAGGCAACGAGTTGGTTTTCAATATAAATGCCAACCGATTTCTTCGCTCTATGGTGCGCAAAATAGTGGGAACCATGGTGTGGATTGGCACCGGCAGAATGGGGATTGACGATATGCGGGAAGCCCTGGAAAGCGGCGACCCAACCAAAAGTGGCATGGTAGCGCCACCCGACGGACTCTATCTGGTAAAGATTAGATACCCGGAAAATGCACTTGAACAATTGTAACAAATGAGCGGAAACGATCCGATAACGCAAACCAATACCAAAGGAAAGCTCGATTTTGGCTTACTGGGGAAGGTATTTAAACTTATCGCTGAGAAGAAAGTGGCTTTTTATATTGCCGTGCTGGTAACTATTGCGGGAGCCTACCTTTCTACAGCCATACCCGATACCATCAAACGCTTGGTTGACGAGGCGGTGCTCGATGGCAACAAGGAGAAGCACGTTTCATTGGCGGTCTTTCTTTTTGTACTGCTGTTGCTGCAAACCTTCACCACTTTTTACCAAACCTACCTGACCAATTTGCTGGGGCAGGCCGCGGTAAAAGCGCTCCGCCTTAAGGTGTTTAAACACATTATGCGCTATACCATGCGTGTTTTTGACCGAACTCCAATCGGTACGCTCATTACCAGAACCGTATCGGATGTAGAAAAAGTGGCCGATATTTTCGCTCAGGGTCTCATCAACATCATCGGCGATTTTCTCACCATGATTTTTATTATAGCACTCATGTTCAGCTACAGCTGGAAAATTTCGCTCTTTGTGTTGATACCATTCCCGTTTTTGCTGGTGAGCGGTTGGGTTTTTAAAGAAGCGGTAAAAGTGAGTTTCAGAGAAGTACGCAACCAAATTTCGCGACTCAACGCCTTTTTGCAAGAGCATATTACCGGTATGCAAATCATTCAATTGTTCAACCGGCAGCAAGAAGAGTTGAAGCGTTTCAAAGAAATTAGCAAAGACGAGCTGAATGCCAATTTGAAGGCGGTACTTTATTATTCCATCTTTTTTCCGGTTATAGAAATATTGCAAGCCATTTCGTTGGCAGCACTTATTTGGGCTTGGGGGCCGCAAGCCATAAAAGGCATCAGCACGCCCGGTATGCTCACCTCTTTTGTGTTGCTCATTTTTGCGCTTTTCCGCCCCATCAGGCAGATTGCCGATAAATTCAACACCTTGCAAATGGGCTTGGTGGCCTCTGAAAGAATTTTTCAATTGCTTGACGATGAGCGTTTTCCTGTTAATGAAGGAAAGGTGGCGCAAGTAGAGATTAAGGGCAATATCAAATTTGAAAAAGTAGGTTTTGGCTATACCGAAGGACAGCAAATATTGAAAAATGTGAGTTTTGAAGCCGAGGAAGGGAAGATGCTCGCCATAGTGGGCCATACCGGTGCAGGAAAAACCACCATTATCAATTTGATAAACCGATTGTACGATATAAACGCCGGCCAAATTTTGCTCGACAATGTGCCCATCAATGAATATGAACTCACTTTTTTGCGGCAAAATGTAGCGGTGGTTTTGCAGGATGTTTTTCTTTTTTCTGACAGCATTGCCAATAATATTAGTTTGTACAACGAGGCGGTAAGTGAAGAAAAAATAATAGAAGTGGCCAAAATGGTGGGCGCCCATGATTTTATTATGCAACTGCCCGGCGGATACCATTACCAGGTGCAGGAGCGCGGCAGCACTTTGTCAACCGGTCAGCGACAGCTTATATCTTTTATCAGGGCTTTGGTGGCCAATCCCAAGGTGCTTATTCTTGACGAAGCCACTTCATCGGTAGATAATGAAACGGAGGAGTTGCTGCAAAAAGCCACAGAACTGATGCTGAAAGGCCGCACGAGTGTGGTGATAGCGCACCGACTGAGTACCATACAAAAAGCCGATAAAATTTTGGTAATGGAAAAAGGCGAAATAAAAGAAGCCGGCACGCACCAGGAATTGCTGGCAAAAGGCGGTTTGTACAAAAAGCTCTACGAATTGCAATTCGCCGAATTGGTGGCTTAGCTAGCCTGACTTATTTCATCTGAAATTCTACGAATAATTCCGAGCGCACCTGCACATTACCTGCACTAATGACTACCTTTTGTTTGCCTGCAGACTCTTCCATTTTAAATGCATTGGCTAAGGCTTTGGTTTCAATATCACCGGGGTTTGAGGCGCTGAGTGCTACATTTCCTATCTTTAGTATTTCATAGCTGTCTTCGGGAAGTTGCTGCAAGAGTTTCTCTGCCAGTGTCTTTGCGTTTTCAAGGGCTTTCGCGTAAGCTTCGTTTTCCAAACTGTCGTACTTGCTGTGGGTGTAGCTGAGGCCACCTACGGTATAGTTTTCGTTTTGGAGCAGGGTGCTGTATATATCGCCGAGTGCATCAAGCTTGCGCACCACAATATGCAGGATCGTGCTGCTTTTATAGCCTTTAAACACGCTTGTATTGTATTCCCATTGGTATTCTTTGTTCATATCAACTCCTGTGGTAAGTATATCTTCTTCAGCTATTTGCATGCTCTTGAGTTGGTCCAGCAACAGCTTTGATTGTTTCTCCAGACAAGCTTTTGATACTTGCAGCGATTTGTCAAGGCAATTGAGCGTCACGCTGAATTCTGCCATGTCGGGGCGGGTTATTACACTTCCTTCCGACCGAAGCATGATGGTCTTAAATTTTTCGTGTTTGCCGGGTGTCACTTGGGGTTTGCACGAAATCATAACAACAGCAACTAAAAATGCCAGCATTACCGGCGCATTGAGTTTTTTGGTTTTTGTTTTCATCTTATTACTTGTACATTACCTGAATATAATAAATCGTTTTCCTCAAGGCTTTTTTCTGATTTTCCACGTATAATCCAAAAAAACCTATCCATTTGCACGGTCTCTCCCTTCACTTTACCATCCCAATAAACCATTGGGTTGTTGCTGTAAAAAACACGCTGACCGTTCCGCGCAAATATCTGTATTTCAAAGTCATAAATTTTGTTGGCTACAAATTTAAATTGGTCATTCAAGCCATCGCCATTCGGGCTGAAGGCATTGGGCATCCACAAATGAAAATTGTTGCACAGCACATTGCTCAGGCTCAGGCTGCTGTCCTTGCCCAAAGCCGCGATACGGTAGCAGCCGTTATTTTCAGCACTGATGCTGTCGCGGTATTGAAGCGTGCCGCCTTTGGTATATGCCAATAGCAAACTGCCGCTGCCGGTATAGCCAAATACGGCGTAGGAATCTACTTTGGGCCAATTGTAGCCATAAGCGGTCCACTCAAGATTTGTTATTTCATTGCCTTCTTGCCGCACTTTTCGCAATACTATATTTTTTGCTGTGGCTGATGGCTTGCTTATTTTTTGAAGACTGTCTGTGCCGCGTATTTCGTACGCATAAATGAGGGTGTCATTATTTGCAGCGGCATCCGTATAAGTAAAGAATTTAAAAGGCCTTGCAGGCACAATATTAGAGTCAATTACTACAAATTGTGTGTCGCCGGGCTGTTTTCTAAGCACCGCGTATTTCATGGCTCTGTTGTCGTGGTACCAACTCACTTCAAGTCCTTTTTGTGCAGTGTCTGCCGGGCGCGAAACCGTACGCATTCTGGGCATATCTGCGTGGAATTTTAAGAGCAGTGTATCTACACTTTGGCAACCCGAATCGCTTGTGGTGTAGAGTATGGGCTCATAAGGGCCACTGCTTTGGTAGTGGTGCAAGTAGGTTTCGCTGCTGTCGGTTTTGCCATCGCGCCAATCAATGGCATAGCGGTTTCCATTGCTTTTGTTCAAGGGTTTTAAAGTAGCGGAATTATAATAATGAACATCCCATTTGTATTGTGCCACCGGAAGGGCATTCACAAAAAAGCTGTCTGTTAAGGTGTCGGAACAACCGTAATTGGTAGTTGAAAAAATACTTAGGTCATGAAAACCTGATTTATTTATAACATTTCCATTGCCAAAATCTGTGCGGATGCTGTCGTCAATAAATACATGGTATTGGGCGGTTCCCCACTGTAGTTTGCTGTTGTTTATTATGGTAAAGCTGTCGCCTTGACAAAGCGGATAGTCAAAAGAATTTTTCAAATCGTTTTGTGGCCACACATAGAGCAGTTTTTCTGTGGAGTCTTTGCAGCCAAAGTCTGATACGGCAATTAGCCTGAACGAAAAAGTATCGGCATATTGGTAGCTCAGTCGCAAAACGCTGTCCGCCACCACTCGGCCATCATCGGGTTTCCATACCAAGTGCAATTTGCCTTTTTTCAAGTGGCTTAAGTTCTTTATTTCAAAATAGTTGCCTTTCAGGCATTGTGCGCTGTCAGAGGCTACCGAAAATCCTGCAACAGGGGCAGGTTGGTCGTAGATGGTAATGTGTTTTTCTAAACTATCGATACAGCCCGTGTTGGTGGCTGCTATTAGTTTTACTGCATACCGACCGGCACTGCTATAGCTATGGCTAAGGGTTTTTGCATTGCTTTTGCTGCCATCGCCCAAGTGCCATTGGTAATAAAGTGTGTCTTGTATGGTGCTTGAATTATTATACAAAATCATCAAGTTTTTCTCAAGACATTGGGTCGAATCGTTTATATAAAATTTTACCGAAGGCCTGTCCCATACCAATATATTTTGGCTTGTCGTGTCGGTGCAGCCTGAATCGCTTGTATTAATGAGTATTACGTCAAAAGTATCGGCAGTACTGTAGCTGTGTTTGGGTTGTTGAAGCGTAGAACTTGAGCCATCGCCAAATAACCACAAATAGTTGAAACTTCCCTGTGAAATGCGGCTTGTGGCGCTGAACTCGAATTGGTTGGCACTTATGCATTCTGCCGTTTTGTTGCTTGTAAACGCAGCTTTTGGGCTCGGCAGCACTTGCATTGTTTTGATAGCACTGTCGGCACAACCTTCGTAGCTAACCGTAGTGAGCACCACAGTATATAAGCCTTCTTTGCCAAACGAAAAGCTATCATAAGCCTGTAGTGACCGATTGCCGTTGCCAAAATCCCAAATGGTATAAAAAGCACCTGAATCAAGGCTGCATTGGCTTTTGAAAACATAATAGTTTTCATTGAAGCACTGCGATTTTTCATTCACCCGAAAATTACTTTTAGGCTCGGGCAAAATGCGCAACAATATGCCCGCGCTGTCGTAGCAATTTTTGTCACTTTTGGCAATAAGTTTCAACCAATAATTTCCGGTTTTTGCAAAGGATTTTTTATAATCCAAACTATTACTTTCTTCTTGGTTGTTTATGCGCCAGCTGTAGCCCAGGGTTCCGCTGCTTATTATAGATTGGTTGCGGGCTACAAAGCGGTTGTTTTGAAAACACTGTACCGTATCGTTGGTACTGAATTGCGCCGTGGGCTGTGGATGTACCACCATTTGTTTTGCAAAAGTATCAAGGCATGCGGCTTTTGCCACAAGTGCTACCGTAAAAGTATCGGCGGTTTTGTAGCTGTGTATCGGATCAACCACGGCTGAACTTTGTCCGTCGCCAAACAACCATTCATACGTGAGTTTTCCGCGCGAGACTTTTGACAGGTTGTTGAATTTGAACAGGTTGGCGCTCAGGCATTTTTCGGTTGTATCAACCAAAAAGTTGGCTTGTGGCAAGGGGAGCAACACAATTTTCATTGAGGAAGAATCCTTACATCCATTCGCTGCCGTACTTACGAGGCTTATGCACAAGCTATCGGTTTTGCCCACATCGTATGAGTGCCGCACCGAATCTGCCCTGCTCGTAAATCCATCGCCTAAATTCCAGTAATTGTCAGGATTGCCGGTTGAAAAACTGCTTTTTGAAGAAAAAATAAAGTCGTTTTCATAAGGGCATTGCATGCTGTCGTTTACGCCAATAGCGGCTTTCGGACTTTCCAATACATATACTGTTTGCGTGCTGCTGTCGTGGCAGCCGTCCTTGTCGGTCAATGAAAAAATTACAGTGTATGTGCCCGGTTTGTTATATGTTTTTGCAGTAGAATTCGCCTTGTCGCCGGTATTGTCGCCAAAGTCCCAATGGTAGCTTGCGCCATTGTTGCTGCCTTTCATTTCAAACAAATTCCCTTTTTTGCATTGTTGGGTATCATTCAAGCTAAAACTACTCTTGTTGCCATCAACCACCTTAAATCGCATGTAGGTAAATGTATCGCTGCAGCCAAATGTATCGCTTAATTTCAGGGCAATGTTGTACGAACCTTTTTGCCTGAAACGGTGCTTCGGTCGTGTTTTGGTGCTGCTTTTTCCATCGCCAAAAGTCCAACTGAAATCTATGCCCGCAGAGGAGGCGAGAAAGCCATCAAAAAACTCATGCGGCTCGTTGGTACAGCCTGTTTTTTGGCCAAAATCTATGTGTGCCACGGGGTTTTTGAGCACCTGCACGGTGCGCGATGAAGAGTCGATACATCCTTCGTCGGTTTCAGACTTTAGCCAGATGGTTTTGTAGCCATAGGTACTGAATTGGTGCAAATTGCTGTTGCTTTTGTAAATTTTATTGTCGAGACGCCAGGAGTAGCTCGAGGTGGAAATGGGGTTTTTAACCGTGCTGTGAAACAGGTTGTCGTTCAGGCATTGCACGCTGTCGTTTACTTCAATCAAGGGTTTGGGCGATACGGTAACCACCACGGTGTCAAACAATACGCAACCGTTTTGCGTGGCCACTCTTACGCTGTAGGCGCCGGGTTTTGTCACCAATATCCTCTGAGCGCTGCTTTGGGTGCTCCACAAAATAGTGTCAAATCCATATCCCGCATCAAGCACCACGCGTTCGCCAAAACACAGGTTTACATTGTCGCCCAGATTTAGCGAGCTAAAAGGAGAGAAATAACCGTATTTGCATCCATTGCGCGGGCTGCCGTTGATAACTCCCAGTTGAAATCGCGCACTGTCGTTGGTTACAAGTCCTATGGAATTGGCGGGCACATCTCCAATGTTTATAGAAAATTGAGCTACCTTCCACTTTGATGTGCCGCTCACCGATTTGAAACTGCTCGCGCTCCAAATGCTTTTTCCATTTACCTTAAAGTACTTTTCCTTGCCTGCGGGCACCACAATATTCAGGTACACGTCTTCGGTTGATGTGCGTGCAAACGATACCCTTTTGGCGCCGGTGCAGTTGAGCGGTGGAATTATGGCACCGCCGGTTTCGCAGCCAAAGCCCGACATGTGGTAGATATACACCGGCTTGCTCGATTTTACAAAATACTCATCATTTTTCATCTCAACGGCCAGGTTGTCGCCGCTTTTCAGTGTGTAGGTGCCGCCTCCGTTGGTTTCCACTTTGGTATTGTCGTAGGGAGCGGTCACAAAAAAGTATTCTTTCACATAGGTCAGTTGTCCTTTCACCACCAAGTGTTCGGTACCCAAAATATCAACCGGCACAATTTGGTCGCCCACCATATCAAGGCAAGGCGATGGATCAACCGAATCATCTTTCATGGTAATGGCTATGGGCTTGGTAGAGGTAACCACCGAGCCCGACAAGTGGTTAGCCGCTGCTTTTGATGCGGCCTGAAAAGAGTAAGTCTCGCCTTTGTCAAGTTTCACCGTAACCTTACTGTAGCCGGTTCCCCTCACCATTTTGGTGGGTACCAGCGTCACTTCGGTATTGTCTTCCGTAGCCACTACGTCAATTGACGAAATAGTAAGTGGTTGGTAATTTCCATTGGGATACACATTTTGAAAGGGAGTTAAAAACTTGGTTCCCAGCGCGTTTTTGCCCTTCAATGTGAAGATTTCGCGGTTCAGGTGGTTGTCTATATCATAGTAAACGGCTATATAATTATTGGCCCTGATGCGCAAGCCGTTTTGTTTCACAGTATTATAGTCAATGCACTCAAGCAGGCCCAGGTAGTCGGTCAGTTCCAGCGAGTAGGTGCTGTAGGCTTTTACAGAAAATTTTTTGGGTTTAAAACTTTTATTGGCGGGGACATCCACCAGTACCTCGGCCTTTTTATCGAATGTAGAAATGCGCAAAAAAACGGGTCGGTCGCCGTGGCCCTGAGCGGCTTCGGGCACGGCAAACCAAAACTCGCGGTCTATCTGACCCATTGCCGAAAGCCCAACAAACAGGAAAAACAAGATATGAATGAACTTCTTCAAAACAAGGTGTGGGATTTAGTTCAAATATGGTCATTACGGGCGAATTTTGAATAAAATTGTGCGCAATTGGCCAAAATAGGTGAGGCGTGCAAATGATGTGGTAAAATGGGTAAAAGGGCAGAAATTTCGATTATTTTTCAATGGGCGGGGCCATTGGGCTACCTTCGCACCGCGTTATGCACATTATCGACATCAGTATATTCATACTCTACACAGTCGTAATGCTTGGGATTGGATTCTTTTTTCTTAAGCGTAACAGCACCACTGAGGATTATTTTGTAGGCGGACGCAGCATGAAAAGCTGGCACATTGGTTTGTCGGTAGTAGCCACCGATGTAGGCGGCGGATTTTCCATTGGCCTTGGCGGCCTCGGTTTCACCATGGGCCTGTCGGGTTCGTGGATGCTGTTTACCGGCCTTATTGGCGCTTGGCTCAGTGCGGTTCTGCTCATTCCCACCATTTCACGACTCTCTACCAAACTCAAATGGCTCACCTTTCCACAGGTTTTTGGCCATTTTTTCAGCCGCGAGGTAGCATTTCTTGCCGCGCTTATTTCGGTGGTGGGCTATCTCGGTTTCACCAGTTCCCAAATATTGGCAGGTGCCAAACTTGCATCGGCTTCGTTTCCACAGCTTTCCATCAATTCGGCAGTGCTTATTATGGGCATTATTGCGGTGGTATATACCGTTATGGGCGGGCTCAAGGCTGTTATTTATACCGACACAGTGCAGTGGATCATCCTTATGGCGGGGCTCATTTTTGTGGGTTTGCCCGTTTCTTATTTTGCCATCGGCGGTATTGATGCCATCAAAGCCACCTTACCCCAAAGTTTTCTGCGATTTGATAACCTGAGTTGGCAGGATTTGGTCAATTGGTTCATTACCATAGTGCCTATTTGGTTTGTTGGCATGACACTCTACCAACGCATTTATGCCAGCCGCGACGAAAAACAAGCGAAGAAAGCCTGGTTTATAGCCGGACTTTTTGAGTGGCCGGTAATGGCACTGATGGGCGTGATATTGGGGCTTTTTTCGCGTGTGGCACTCGATCAGGGGCTTTTTGTAGCGCAAGGCTATGATACGCTCAGCTCTATTGATGCCGAAATGGGCCTGCCTTTGCTACTTCGCAATGTGTTGCCTGCCGGTCTTATGGGTCTCACCATGTCGGCCTACTTTTCGGCTGTGCTCTCTACCGCCGACAGTTGTCTCATGGCCGCCTCGGGCAATTTGGTTACCGATATCATCTTGTTTTTTAAAGAACTGCCTGAGAAAAAACAGTTGCAACTTTCGCAGATAACCACCCTGCTCCTGGGTGCTGCGGCCATTACTATTGCGGTTTCGCTGGAGAGTGTGCTCGATCTTATGTTGCATTCTTACGCCTTTATGGTAAGTGGTCTGTTTGTGCCCGTTATTGGCTTTTTGGCCTTTAAAAAACGCAATGCCACCGCCGCATTTTTTGCCATGTTAACCGGTGGACTTACCACCGTTACACTCATCGTATCTGATGCCCGGCTGCCGTTGCAACTTGATGCCAACGTGTTTGGAATCACCGTGTCGGCGTTGGTATTCCTGTTTTTCCAATTTACAGGCATTGATTTTATGACCGGGAAAAAAACTGATGAAACAAATGCTGATGACCCATCGCTATTGGACGGCGAAATGATTAACCACACAAACAATTAATAAGATACAATATGAATTTTAAACTTCTCACCCCGGCAACCGGACCTGATTTGCAATATACCAACGACCTGATTGCCGACTTTTTATACCAACACCTTGACCAATACGGCGATGCCCGCGAATCGATTATGAAATGCATTGACTATGCGCTGAGCAACGAAAGTGGCAGAGGCGGTTGTGTGTTGTTGGGAATAATTGAAGACAAAGTAGCGGGTGTGGTGGTGATAAACCATACCGGTATGAGCGGTTATATACCCGAAAATATACTCGTGTATATTGCTGTTGACAAGAGTTACCGCGGGCAGGGAATTGGCGGTAAGCTCATGGAATATGTGAAAAAAGTGACTATGGGCGATATTGCCCTGCACGTAGAACATAACAACCCCGCCAAACGACTGTACGAGCGGTCGGGTTTTACCAATCCTTATTTGGAAATGCGATGGAAACGCCCTTGAATGAACAACAGCTGAACCAATTGCAGCAGTTGCGCCGGCACTTGCACCAACACCCCGAATTGTCGTTGCAGGAAGCAAAAACGCAACAATGGGTTAAAGAATTTTTGCAGAAACATGCTGCGCCACATCAACTTAAAGAGGTGGGAAACACGGGGCTTGCAGCCATATATGGCGGCCACGAAAAAGGTGAACGCATATTGCTCCGTTGCGACCTTGATGCCTTGCCTATTGCTGAAGTTAATGAGTTTGAACACAAATCTGTGAACCAAGGCGTGGGGCATAAATGTGGTCACGACGGACATGCTACCATACTCTGCGGTGTAGCCATGCATTTGGCGAAAAATCCACCTGCAAAAGGTCAGGTAGTACTTCTTTTTCAACCTGCCGAAGAAATAGGCGAGGGAGCCAAAGCTGTGTTGGCCGATAAACAATTCGATCAAATAAAACCCGATCGCGTATTTGCGCTGCACAACATACCGGGCTATCCCATGCACAGCGTGGTCTATCGCTACGGTGCATTCACGGCATCGGTGGTGAGTTTGGTTTTGAAAATTACCGGCAAAACCGCCCATGCAGCTGAGCCCGAAAATGGCATCAATCCGTCGTATTTTATGGCCGAGCTGCTCAGCGAATCGAAAAAGCTGATGCATACCGACCTCGAGAGCGACGACTTTGCCCTGTGCACCCCAACCCACGGCATGTTTGGCGACGACTTTGCCTACGGAACGGCGGCAGGCTATGGCGAGTTGCGGTTGACCATAAGAACCTGGACCAATGAAAAAATGAATCTGCTCATGAAACAATTGTTGGAAAAAGTGGCCATGCTTACCGAAAAACACAAAGTGCGGGTGCAGCATGAGTGGACGCAGGAGTTCAGGGCCAACCAAAATGATGCAGCCTGTGTAGAAACCATACTTGCATCGGCCAAAAACTGTGGAAGCAATTGTATAAAACGTGAAACGCCGTTTAAGTGGGGCGAAGACTTCGGTTTGTTTACCGAGAAGTTTCCGGGCGCCATGTTTGGCCTTGGTTCGGGCGAAAACTGCCCCGCCTTGCACAACCCCGATTATGATTTTCCTGATGAATTGATAGCAACAGGTGTGGCATTGTTCAGCCAAATAATAACACAACAACTCGGATAATGTGGCAAACATCTTTTATTGAAATCAGCAAATCGGCGCTGGAAAACAACTATAACTTTTTACGCGAAATGATGCCCGGCGTAAGGATTTCTTCGGTAGTGAAGGGTAATGCCTATGGGCATGGTATTGAGCACTTTGTGCCGCTCGCCGAAGCTTGTGGTATTGACCACTTTTCGGTTTTCAGCGCCAATGAAGCTATGCGGGTTATGCACTCGGCAAAAAGCCGTCCCGATATTATGATCATGGGAATGATAGACGACCATGAACTGCTGTGGGCTATTGAGAATAATATCTCGTTTTTTGTGTTCAATTGGGAACGACTCAAATTGGCTCAGGAGATTGCATTGAAAGCGGGGCTGCAAGCGCGGGTGCATATAGAAGCAGAAACCGGGATGAACCGCACCGGGTTTGCGTTTAATGAACTGAACGAATGTTTCAAGTTTTTGAGTAGAAACCGCAATTCGGTGGTTTTTGAAGGGTTTTGTACCCATTTTGCCGGCGCTGAATCTATCGCAAATTATTATAGAATTTCGCATCAAATTCAGGTTTTTGAAAAAGGGATTGAAAAATTGAAAAAACGAGGTATGGCGCCGCGAAACTTTCATGCGGCTTGCTCGGCAGCTGCGGTGCGTTTTCCTAATATTCGCTACCAATTGGTGCGTATCGGTATTATGCAATACGGTTTTTGGCCCAGCCGCGAAGTGTTTGTTGACTACAGCAGCAAAATGGAAAACAAATACGACCCACTGAAAAGGCTCATCTCGTGGAAAAGTAAAATAATGAGCCTGAAAAATGTGAAAGCCAATGAGTTTATAGGCTACGGTACAAGTTTTCTGGCACAAAACGATATGAAAATAGCCATCGTACCTGTAGGCTATGCGCATGGCTTTGCCCGAAGCCTGAGCAATAGCGGTAGGGCTATCATAAACGGCCACCGCGTAGGCGTGGTAGGTACGGTTAATATGAATGCACTCACTCTGGATGTAACCCACTTGGAGTCAGTGAATTTGGGTGACGAAGTGGTGCTTATTGGAGAACAGGGCAACGTGGACATTTCGGTATCATCTTTTAGCGAACTCTCTGACCAACTCAACTATGAATTGCTCGTGAGGTTGCCACACGATATACCAAGAAACATAACAGACTAAATAATAAGAACATGGCATTTGTGAAGATGTATAAAGACAAGCTGGAGAAAAACTATCAGTTTTTGCAAAAAGTTTTTGGCGACGAAAAGAAGGAGTGGGCAGTAGTAACCAAACTACTGTGCGGCTCAGAAGCTTTTCTGCGCGAGGTACTTTCTTTGGGCATAAGCGAGGTGTGCGATGCACGCATAAGCAACCTGAAGACCATAAAAAAACTGAAACCCGATGTGCAAACCGTATATATAAAACCGCCGGCCAAACGAAGTATAAAAAATGTAATAAAATATGCCGATGTGAGTTTCAATACCGAGTTGAAAACCATTGAGTGGCTCTCGGATGAGGCGGTAAGGCAAAAGAAGACGCACAAAATAATCATCATGATAGAATTGGGCGATTTGCGCGAAGGTGTAATGGGCGAGGCACTTATTGATTTTTATGCAGGAATCTTCAGACTGCCAAATATTGAAGTAACCGGTGTGGGCACCAACCTCAATTGCCTGCATGGGGTAATGCCTTCAGAAGACAAACTCATACAGCTTTGTTTGTACAAGCAACTTATCGAAGCCAAGTTCAACCGAAAAATACCTTGGGTAACCGGCGGAACATCAGTAGTTGTACCGCTTTTGATGCGCAAACAAGTGCCCGCCGGAGTAAACCATTTCAGAATTGGTGAAACCCTGTTTTTTGGCAACGACTTGGTGCACAACACGCCTTTTGAAGAAATGGAACAAGATGTTTTTGAGCTTTTTGCCGAAATAATTGAAATTACCGAAAAGCCCAAAATACCCATTGGTACCATTGGCACCAACCCATCGGGCGAGGAATTTGATGTGAATGAAGAAGATTTTGGCAAAACATCCTACCGCGCCATAATTGATTTAGGTGTGCTTGATGTGTCGAATTATCAAAATTTAATTCCGAAAGACCCACATGTTAAAATCATTGGCGCCAGCAGCGATATGTTGGTGCTTGATTTGGGCAATTCCGACTGGAACTACAAGGTGGGCGATTTGGTGGCCTTTGAAATTGCCTATATGGAAGCCCTTCGCCTCTTTAACTCCGATTACATAGAAAAAGTAGTGGAGCGTAAGAATTGATAAATTCACGTTTCGCGAAACTACGCTACATATAAACTGTATCCCATCAAAAGCCCCAACGGGGCGCCACAACCCCAACCTTGGGTGAAACCCATGAAACACGCCCCAAGGAACAAAATATGCACACCATCCCGTCATTGCGGACTTGATCAGCAATCTTTTGAGTTGAAAAACGAAATGATTATTCTGTCAAACACTTATCACCCGTCACCCATCTCAATGCTTTCCCGCAGCCAAAAAGACCTGTCAGTTTTGAAAACTGACACTTCTGCCCGAATCAAAGTGCAGGAATCCTATACAAATTGTAGCTCCGCATCCCGAAAAGAAGTGTCAGGTCTGTTTTGCGATGCAGATAAACTCCTCCAGATGACCTGACACTTTTCCTAGGGCTTGTAACCAATGCCCTATGGAGTTCTCTAAATTTAAATTGATTAAAGAAGTGTAAAGTCTGTATTGCCTGGCGGAGGAAATTCAGCTTTTAGACCTGAACGGTCTTCGCGTTACTTGAGCGCACAAGCCGTTCTGTTCAAGTGAAATGCCCCCTGATTTTTAGCTATATAAATACCTCGCATTAGCCCAAGCAAATACCCCAAAACAAAAAAGCCCAACTCGTAAAAGTTGGGCTTTTGATGCTCCCCGGATAGGATTTGAACCTATGACCAATGGATTAACAGTCCACTGCTCTACCGCTGAGCTACCGAGGAATTTCAATTTTTTTCGCTTCCCTTTCGAAACGTGGGCGCAAAAATAGACTTCTTTTCAAAAACGCAAAATCTAAAGTGAAAAAAAATTCACTTTGTTCATTTACCTCGTAAAAAAGGCTATTCTGCAAAACAAGGCGCATATTTGCAGTAAAATTTTTAGAAATGAGTGTAATATGCGTTGGCTCAGTTGCATTTGATGCAATTGAAACTCCTTTTGGCAAAACAGATAAGATAATTGGTGGCGCGGGAACCTACATTTCGCTTGCCGCATCATACTTTGCCAGTTCGGTAAAATTGGTGTCGGTGGTGGGCGAAGACTTCCCCGCTACAGCAATAAACCACTTTAAAAACCGCGGAATTGATGTTTCGGGTTTGCAAATTAAAGAAGGCGAAAAGAGCTTCTTCTGGAAAGGAAAGTACCACAACGACCTCAACTCGCGCGATACCCTGGTTACGGAATTGAACGTACTCGAAACATTTGATCCGATTATTCCGGCTTCGTACCAAAACGCCGACTTCCTCATGTTGGGCAATTTGTCGCCATCGGTGCAAATGCAGGTGATAGAGCGAATTGAAAAACGACCCAAGTTTGTAGCGCTTGATACTATGAACTTTTGGATGGACAGCAGCATGAACGAACTGCTCCAAGTGATGAAAAAAGTGGATGTGCTCATGATTAACGACGAAGAAGCACGTCAGTTTACCAAAGAATATTCGCTGGTAAAGGCGGCAAATAAAATTCTGGAAACAGGCATTCGCTACCTGGTTATTAAAAAAGGTGAGCACGGTGCCTTGCTTTTCCACGGCAAACACGTGTTTTTTGCTCCGGCGCTTCCACTGGAAGATGTTTTTGACCCAACCGGAGCGGGCGATAGTTTTGCCGGTGGTTTTATGGGCTACCTCGACAAAACCAAAGACGTAGGATTTGACAACCTGAAGCGCGCCGTAATTTATGGTTCGGCCATGGCTTCGTTCTGCGTAGAGAAATTTGGTACCGAGCGACTGGAAAACCTGAAGCGTGACGAAGTGGTGCGCCGAATCAGGGAGTTCGTCAACCTGGTTTCAGTGGATATTGATTTGGTATAGTCATGCGGTTTTTAGTTCTTTTAAGCAGCCTGCTGTGGTCAATTGCAGCTTTTTCGCAAGTCGAAAAGGTGGACTTGAGTACTCCCCGCAAAACGGTGTACAACCATTTGTGGTACCTGCAAAAAGAACAGTACAAACCCGGACTTGCGGCCAAATCGCTCGCTAATAAGAAAATAGAAATGGCCAATCCGGAGCGGTTGGCCATTCAACTCAAACAAATATTTGATGGCAAGGGCTATTTTATTCAGTTGGAAAAAATACCCGACGAAGCTGGTTTTATAGATTCCGTTTCGGGCGAACATAAGGTGGTGGTAACTCCGGAGTTGCCCGATATATATGTAGTAAAACAGGGAAACGATTGGGTGTACTCCGCTGTGTCTATCGAAGCCATTCCGCGGCTGCACAAAGAAGTATATCCCGGCGGCCTCGACCGATTGATAAATGCGGTGCCTGCCTCATGGAAAACCGAATTTCTGGGCCTGGAAGTGGGACAATACATTGGCATACTGCTGATACTGGCGGCTGCCTTGCTTTTTCACCGCGTGCTTACTTTTTTGTTCAGGCGGCTTATTTTGGGTGTGCTCAGGCGTTTCAACAAAAGCTATGTTTCTTCAGGGCGGCTCAAAACCGTGGCTCGACCGCTCAGTTGGTATTTGCTTATCAAATTTATTGCACAGTTGGTGCCCGCCTTGCTGCTGCCCATTGCCATTTCAAAATATGTGCAGATGGTGTTGCATGCCGCTGCACCGTTTTTTGGCACCCTCATGTTTTACAACTTGGTGGGGCTGCTTTCCGATTTTTTCAAGTCGCGGGCAGAGAAAACCGATGGCACACTCGATGACCAATTGGTGCCGCTCGTATCAAAAGTAATGCGCGCCATAGTGCTGCTGGTGGGCGTTGCCTACGTGCTTTTTGGCTTGGGTTTCGATATAAGGCCATATTTGGTGGGGGTTTCATTTGGTGGTATTGCCTTGGCTTTGGCCGCACAAGACACCGTGAAAAACCTGTTTGGCAGCGCCATGATTTTTCTTGACCGCCCATTCCAAATTGGCGATTGGATAAATTATAATGGCATGGACGGCACGGTAGAAGAAGTGGGTTTTCGCTCCACACGCATGCGCACTTTTTACAATTCGGTCATTACCATTCCCAACGGCAAGTTGGCCGACTCATCGGTTGACAACTACGGACTTAGGGTTTATCGCCGTTATTCTACAAAAATTACTATTACTTATGATACGCCGCCCGAGCTGGTACAAGTATTTGTTGAAGGCTTGCGCGAAATCGTAAAAAACCACCCCGATACGCGCAAAGATTATTTTGAAGTGCATTTGAATGATTTGGGTGCCACCTCGCTCGAAATATTGTTCTATATATTCTTTACCGCCAAAGATTGGTCGGGCGAGTTGCGTGGCAGGCACGATGTGGTGATGGCTATTTTGCAATTGGCCAAAAAATTGGGCGTCCGTTTTGCCTTCCCAACGCAAACCATTCATATAGAAGAACTACCGGGGCAATTGTCAACCACTCCGCAATACCGCCAATCCAAAGGGCAGTTTGAAGATGAGATGCGTAATTTTATAGACGACTGGAAAAAAAATATCAATAAACAAGGCTAATCAGGCGTTTTGTTTGGGCTTTTGTGGCATATTTGAAGGAATATTTGGTGTTTATTTTTGGCAAGGCTTCTCAAATTGAGAAATAGTTCTATTTTTGTTAAACAAGTCTTGGGTTTAAAAGATTGATTATGAGTAAAAGTTCCGTACGGATTTTTGTAGTTGAGGACGATCCGACCTACCGCAAAATGATAGAATACGTTCTTCAACTGAATTCTGATTTTGAGGTCATCTCATTTGAAAACGCGCGCAGTTGTATGGACAAGCTGCATTTGCGTCCCGATATTGTAACGCTTGACTATACGCTGCCCGACCTAACCGGCGAGGATGTGTTGAAAAGGATAGTAAATACCGACCCCAATATCCGCGTGCTCATTCTTTCAGGTCAAACCGATATAAAAACCGCGGTGGGTTTGCTGCGGCAAGGGGCTTATGACTACATCACAAAAGATGAAGAAACCAAGGACAAACTCATAAATACCATACACCACATCCTCCAAAACCGCGAGCTTACCCACGAGGTAACGCGATTGAAGGAAGAACTTGGTAAAAAATACGATTTCCAAAACGCCATAATAGGCAAAAGCCCGGCCATGGAAAAAGTATATAAACTAATGGAAAAGGGGGTTAATACCGATATTACAGTTTCAGTTTATGGCGAAACCGGTACCGGAAAGGAAATGGTAGCCAAGGCTATTCATTATAATTCAAAACGCTCAAAAGGCTCGTTTATAGCGGTTAATGTGGCTGCAATTCCTTCAGAACTTATTGAGAGCGAGTTGTTTGGTCATGAGAAAGGTGCTTTTACCGGAGCCAATACCCGCCGCATCGGAAAATTTGAAGAAGCCAATGGCGGTACAATTTTCCTTGATGAAATAGGAGAGATGGACTCTAATATGCAAGCCAAAATATTGCGTGTTTTGCAAGAGCGCGAATTGGTACGCGTTGGCGGCAATTCGGTAATTAAAATAAACGCAAGAATTATTTGTGCTACCCACCGCGACTTAAAAGCTGAGGTGGAAAAAGGAAGTTTCAGAGAAGATTTATATTATAGATTGTTGGGTTTGCCCATCCATTTGCCACCGCTGAGAGACCGTGGAAACGATGTGTTGATGCTTGCCAAGCATTTTGCTGATTCGTTTTGTAAAGACAACGCGATGGAAAAAGTAACCATTGCGGCATCGGCTCAAAAGAAATTATTAGATTATCCTTGGCCGGGCAATGTGCGCGAATTGAAAGCCGTGGTAGAACTTGCCGTGGTTATGTGCAACGACAATGTGATGGAAGCAAGTGATATCTCTTTTCATAATACCGGCAAGTCAACCGACTTTTTGATGGAAGAACTCACCCTGCGCGATTATACCAATAAAATAATAGAGCATTTCTTGCACAAATACGACAACAACGTGGTAAAAGTGGCCGAGAAGCTCGATATGGGAAAATCAACCATCTACCGAATGATAAAAAATGGTGAAATAGAAATGGAGATGTAAGCATGCGCATCAGCTATAATTCGCCGGTTATTCTTACCCTTTCTTTTGTTTGTACCATCATTATGCTGTTCGACAATACCTTTGGCGGTGGCAGAGTTACCCAAACTTTTTTTACGGTTTACCCAAGTTTTAGTTTTACCCAACCGCTCGATTATCTGAGGCTATTTACCCACGCCTTGGGTCATGCCAATTGGATGCACTTGTTGAGCAATTTTACCTTTATACTGCTCATAGGGCCTATACTCGAAGAAAAATACGGATCCAAACCTTTGCTCACCATGATGGTGATTACGGCCTTTATTACCGGCGTGGTAAACGTGCTTTTTTTCTCTACCGCCTTGCTCGGCGCCAGTGGCATCGTGTTTATGCTCATTGTGCTCAGCTCGGTTACCAACATCCAAAAAGGCGAAATTCCGCTCACCTTTATTCTTATTTCACTGTTATTTCTAGGGCGCGAGGTGGTCAATTCCTTTCAAACCGACGACATTGCGCAGTTTGCCCATATAATAGGTGGCGTATGTGGTGGTTTTTTTGGCTTGGCTTTTTCCAAAAAATAATTGCTCCCCGTTCTACCGGTCTTGCAGTTTTCCTACCACACGCAATCTTTCAAATACCCTTTCGGTGTGTGGAGCATCGGGCAGTTCATCAGTGAGGTCTTGCCCTGCCCAGTGCTCATAGTGCTTGCCATTGCGCCACAATCGGCTTTGGCTCACATCGTAAATTACACCTTTGTAGGCAATCCAAATTTCATCGCGGTCTTGCCCGTTGCGTAGTGCAAGTTGCGACCGGCTGTAGATAGGCTCAACGTCAGGCATTTGCGGGCTTAGTGCACCAGCTTGGCAGCTAATAAATACTCCAGAATTTGAACTGCATTCGTAGCCGCGCCTTTACGCAGGTTGTCAGCTACTATCCACATATTCAGCGTGTTCACTTGGCTTTCGTCGGTTCTTATTCTTCCTACAAATACATCGTCGTGGTCTTTTTGGTAGAGCGGCATAGGGTATTGTTCACGCTTGGGATCGTCTATTACCACTACGCCCGGTGTGTGGTGCAGCAAATGCCTTACTTCATCCAGATTAAAAGGCGATTTCAGCTCCACATTAACCGATTCTGAGTGACCGCCCATTACCGGTACCCGCACTGCCGTGGCGGTAACACCAATTTTTGAATCGCCCAATATTTTTCTTGTTTCGTTTACCAATTTCATTTCCTCTTTGGTGTAAAGGTTGTCGGTAAACACATCGCAGTGCGGCAGGCAATTCAAGTCAATATGGTAAGGATACACTTTTTTGCCTTCCACACCATTGCGCTCATTGCTCATTTGGTCTATGGCAGCTTTGCCCGTTCCGGTTATCGATTGGTAGGTTGAAACCACCACCCGCCTTAGGCCGTATTTGTCCATCAGGGGTTTCAGAACCATCACCAGTTGAATGGTGCTGCAGTTGGGGTTGGCAATTATTTTGGTGTGTTCCGTTATGGAATCCGCGTTTATTTCGGGCACCACCAAGGGGCATTCCAAGTGCATGCGCCAAGCTGATGAATTGTCGATAACAAAAGCTCCGGTTTCGGCAAATTTGGGTGCCCACTCGAGCGAAGTGTTTCCACCGGCAGAAAAAATAGCCACGTCAACTCCCGCTTTCACAGCGTCTTCCACGGCTACCACTTTGTGTTTTTTGCCGCCAAAATCCACCTCGTTACCTACTGATTTTGAAGAAGCTACGGGTAGAAATTCATCGGGCAAAATTTTGCGTTCTTCCAACACCTGTATCATTTTCTGACCCACCAATCCGGTGGCACCTACCAAAGCTAAACGCATTCTTAATGTTTTTTTGAAGCAAAAGTATTAGGTATTCATTTATTTTGATTGCTTATGTCAAAAGCAAAAAAACTCCTCGGCCTATTGGTGCTTTGTGTGTTGTTGTCAATAAGGGCAAATGCGCAAATAAAAATAACGGACAACTTCGCTGACGGCGATTTTACCAAAAATCCGGCGTGGACCGGAAACGCGGCAGACTTTGCTGTTGCTTCGGGGCAGCTACAGCTCAGTGCCTCCGCCTCGGGCAAATCTTACTTGTCAACCGCCGCGGCATGGCAGGATACCGCAAGTTGGGAATGCTATGCTAAACTCGATTTTTCGCCTTCCACATCAAACCAACTCAGGCTGTATCTAAGCTTCAGCAATGCCGATTTGAGTGGTTCGGGCAATGGCTATTTGTTGCGAATTGGCCAATCGGGCAACGACGACAACCTGGAGTTTTGCAAACAAAGCGGAACTACCATTACCAAGCTTGCCGAAGGAACTTTGGGTACTATGAGCCATGCGAGCAACGAGGTGCGCATAAAAGTGACCCGTTCAAAAAAAGGTGAATTTGAAGTGATGGCCGATTTTACCGGCGGCAGCAGTTTTACAACTGATTTTAAGGTAACTGACCAAAGCTTTTCCGATGGGGCATATTTTGGCTTTTACTGCATCTACACTTCTACGCGAGCCGATAAGTTTTACTTTGATGATGTAAATATTGGACCTATATATAAGGATACAAAAGCTCCTGATTTGCTGAGCGCTGAGGTGCTCGATCAAACGCATATCAAGCTCAAATTCAGTGAGCCATTAGACAGCGTATCGGCCAGAAAAACAGACAATTATGCGGTGAATGCGGCCATGCCCATAGCGGCCAATTATTCGCACAAAGAACCTGATGCTGTCATACTTACCGTAAGTCCGCTGGTGTCGGGCAACAGCTATAAAATTGAGGTGAGTCAGGTGAAGGATTTGGCGGGAAATGCCATGACTCAAGCTTCAAAAACGGTTTCTTTTTTCAAAGCTTCTTACAGCGACGTCATTATCAACGAATTTTTTCCTGATCCAACACCGGTTGTGGGTTTGCCCGATGCCGAATTTGTGGAGCTGTACAACAGGACCAAAGTGGCCATAGACCTGACCAACTGGACGATAACAGATGGTACCTCAACCGGAAAGCTGGCAGCCTACACCTTGCCTGCCGGCGAATATTTGGTTTTGTGTGCAAGCAGTAGGGTGGCAGATTTTCAGGTTTTTGGCAATGTGTTGGGCGTGTCGCTGCCTTCGCTCAACAACAGCGGCGACAAACTTGTGTTGAAAGCCGCCGACGGTACGCTCATTGACAAATTGCAATACGATCTGAGTTGGTACCACGATGGCTCAAAAACAGATGGCGGCTACACACTGGAGCGAATAAATCCTGATTTGGTGTGCACAGGACCCAACAATTGGGCTGCATCAACCGATGCCAGTGGTGGAACTCCCGGAAGAAAAAATGCCATTTATAATAACGCGCCCGATGTAACCGCTCCGCAATTGCAAGATGCCCTTGCGGCAAGTCCGCAAAAAGTAACACTTTCATTTGATGAACCTGTTGATTCGGCCTCGGTTTTAAGTGCCACTTTTGAACTGATTGGCTACAGCGGAACCCTAAAGGCCCAATCTGATTTGGTAGATAAAACAATGGTGCAACTCTCATTGTCACAGGCGCTTGACGCAAATGTGTATTATGATTTGAAAATAAGTGGAATAAAGGATTGTGAAGGCAACATACTGAGCCAAACCTATGCACAGAAAGTTATTTATTTGAAGCCTAAACTGCCCGATTTGCACGACTTAATTATAACCGAAATATTTGCTGATCCTGAACCGGTTTATGATTTGCCTGCCACTGAATATATTGAAATTTATAATACCACTGATTCGCCGCTTTATGTGGGAAATGTGTATTTCTCCGACGGAAGCGACAGTACCCAACTTCCTGATGTCATTTTGCTTCCGCATGAATATGTAGTGCTAACAAAAAATACTGAAGCTTATTTGTTTGAACCTTTTGGGAAAACCTTTGGATTGAGTGGTATGCCGGGTTTAAACAATGGTGGCGAGCTGCTTTCGCTCAAAACCAAATGGGGAAAAACCCTTCACTTTGTGCACTACAGCGATTTGTGGTATGGAAATGATAATAAAAAGGGCGGCGGCTACAGTCTTGAAATGATAGATGTTGATAATCCCTGTGGCCGACAAGACAATTGGACTGGAGCAAAAAATAATGTTTATGGCACGCCGGGTAAAGAAAACTCGGTTGCAGCGGCTAATCCTGACAACAGCGCACCTGCACTGCTCAATGCCATAGCACTCGACAGTGTTTCGGTGTTTTTGCAATTATCTGAAATAGTAGATTCTGCCACACTGCTCAATACCGGCAATTATAAAATAGCGGATTTTGCTGCACAAATGTTGCAGGCCAAATACAGCGACATCGAATTGACGAGTACTGTTTTGAAGCTTTCGAAACCATTGGAAAAGAACGTGCTTTATGAGCTGTCAGCAAATAAAATAACCGATTGTGTAGGAAATGTGATGCAGGAAAATGCCCTTCAATTTGCGCTGCCCGATGTGCTCGATAGTTTTGATGTGGTGGTAAACGAGGTGCTTTTTAACCCCATTGGCAACGGAGCCGATTTTGTGGAAATTTATAACAGAAGCGAAAAATATATAGACCTGAGTCATTTGCTCATAGCCACGCTCGATAGCCGCGGCGATTTGTCAAACATTGCACCGCTGAGCGAAAAAAGTTATTTATTGAAACCACATAGTTACCTGGCTTTTACCGAAGATATTGCCAATATTGAAACCGCCTATTTTGTAAAGGCACCAGATAAACTATTGTACGCCAACTTGCCCAGCCTTGGCAATACCGATGGCGAAGTGGTTTTGCTCCGCAACGATACAACAGTTATCGACCAATTGGTTTATTCTAATAAATGGCACTATCCCTTGCTTGAGAATGAAGATGGTTTTTCCCTGGAGCGCATCAATCCTGATGGCGAAACACAAAACAGTTCAAATTGGCACACCGCTTCATCGGCCAGCGGGGGCGCTACACCAACTTATGTAAACTCGCAGTACGCCAGTGAGTTGCCCGGTGAGAATGCCATTGAGTTGTCAAGCGAGAGCTTTTCGCCCGATAATGACGGGTATCAGGATTTCCTGCAAATAACCATCAACAGCAAATCGCAAAACCAAACCGCGGCCATCAGTATTTTTGACCTGAACGGCCAACGCATTAAAACCCTTGCCGGCAACGATATTTTGGGCCGGGTGAGCCAATACCAATGGGATGGATTTGATGAACAAGGTGCCAAAGCCCCAATTGGCGTATATATTATACTTTTCGAAATAGTTGACCTTGACGGTGGCAAGGCGCAAAACATAAAAAAATCGGTGGTAGTAGCCGGGAAGTTGTAAGTGAATAAAATACCTAAAATAATATTTCGCAGCTACATGATGGTGGCATTTTTAATGATATCATTGGGTATTTCTGCATCGGCTCAAATAGAAGTCAGGTATGTAATTTCAAATGAAAATTATTTTGAAAACCAACAACTTATTGCGGTTGTGGGCAATGATACATTTACTCTAATAGACAGCACGGAACGGGTTTGTGCACAAAAAGTAGGAGAGAAGGACTTTAACTACGATGGGTATTCCGATCTTTTATTGGAGATAGTGAATGGTTGCGGCGGCAATTGCTGTGGCAATAGTTACCAGTATATCAGCTATAATGGAAAATCTTTTGTGCAGAGCAAGGTGTTGGGCTACGATTGGAATGGAATAGATTTGTTTCAAAAGGACGGCAATTGGTATTTGGTAATAGAAACCGTTAATGCCGGTTGTGAAAATACTGATTTGTGCGGTGATAAAACAGAAACCTACATGATAGAAGGTTATAGTTTGAAGTTGGTTGAAAGCAAGCAAGAGCAAAAAATACCAGCTGTAAAGGAAATCACTTCTAATGAATTTATCGGTCAGAATGCCAGTACTTTGAGCCTGTCTTGTGATCTTAATTCCGATGGCTTGACTGACTCAATCGTATGCTCCTATTGGGAAAGGTGGGGTGCTTTTTCTGATTGGAAAATCATTTTTGCCAACGGCGATGTGTATTATGGAAAATCGACGCCAAAACGTATAGGGATACTTGATGCAAAAACAAATGGTTATTTTAATCTTGTGGTAGGCTGTGATGAAATAATAAAATGGAATGGTCAGGAATATGAAGAATTACCTGATGAATAGGTGGTTTGGCTGATATTAATGGCTAAACTTTCCACCCCCAAAAATAAAAAAGGCAACCACTTTTGTCAGCAGTTGCCTTTTTTTATGTTTATTATATATTATCAGGCTTTTACCGCATACATTTCCTCACGTTGTGTTTTTATGCTTTCGTCGGTAATGTATTCGTCATAGGTGCAAAGTTTGTCTATAATACCATTAGGGGTAAGTTCTACAATGCGGTTACATACCGATTGCATAAACTCGTGGTCGTGCGAGGTAAACATCAACGAACCCTTGAAGTTGGTAAGTGCCGTGTTGAATGCTGTAATTGATTCAAGGTCAAGGTGGTTGGTGGGTTCGTCAAGTACCAAAAAGTTGGCGCGTTGCAGCATCATTCGCGAAATCATGCAACGTACTTTTTCACCACCCGACAGCACATTGGCTTGTTTCAAGGTTTCTTCGCCCGAAAAAAGCATACGACCTAAAAAGCCACGGATAAACGTTTCGTCTTTGTCTTTTGAATATTGTCGCAGCCAATCAATCAGGTTGTAATTGGTTTTGAAATACTCATCATTGTGGTTGGGCAGGTAGGCCGTAGTTATGGTAGTGCCAAATTTAAAAGAGCCTTTTTCCGCTTCAGATTCGCCCATCAAAACTTTGAAAAACTGTGTAATGGCCATGTGGTTTTTCGATATCACACCAATTTTATCGCCGCGGTTCATCGATATATCCACCTGTTGAAATAAGTATTGGTCTTCAAATTTTTTGGCCAATCCTTCTATTTCCAGTATTTGATCGCCCGCTTCTCTTTCTTGCTCAAAATTGATGTACGGATAGCGCCTGCTTGATGGTTTTATCTCGTCAACATTCAGTTTTTCAAGCAGTTTCTTTCTCGAAGTTGCTTGCTTCGATTTGGCCGCATTGGCACTGAAGCGTTCAATAAAAGTTTGCAGTTCCTTGCGCTTTTCGTCCACTTTTTTGTTTCGGTCAGCAGCTTGTCGCAGTGCCAGTTGGCTCGATTCGTACCAAAAAGTGTAGTTGCCCGAGTAGAGCTGCACCTTTTGGCGGTCAATATCGGCAATGTGCGTACACACCGAGTCCAAAAAGTGTCGGTCGTGCGATACCACAATCACGGTATTTTTAAAGTCGGCAAGAAAGTTTTCCAACCACATCACCGTTTCCACGTCAAGGTCGTTGGTAGGCTCATCGAGCAACAAAATATCGGGGTTGCCAAAAAGGGCCTGAGCAAGCAGCACACGCACTTTTTCTTTTCCCGTAAGGTCTTTCATGAGGGTATAATGCTTGTCTTCGCTAATGCCAAGGGCGCTCAACAAACCCGCTGCATCGCTTTCCGCATTCCAACCGTCCATTTCGGCAAATTCGGCTTCCAATTCGCCCGCCCTTATTCCGTCGGCATCGGTAAAATCTGTTTTGGCATAAATGGCATCTTTCTCTACCATTATGTCGTACAGCTTTTTATGGCCCATAATCACGGTCATCAGCACTTCATTTTCTTCAAATTCAAAGTGGTTTTGTTTCAGAATGGCCATGCGCTCGCCCGGATCCATTGATATGTTTCCCTGTGCCGCCTCAAGCTCGCCTGATAATATTTTGAGAAAAGTTGATTTTCCGGCACCATTGGCGCCAATTACTCCGTAGCAGTTGCCGGGAGTAAACTTCAGGTTTACTTCGTCAAACAAAAGCCTTTTTCCAAATCTGAATGAAAGGTTGGTAACTGTAAGCATATTAAGTCTAAAAATTGCGGCTGCAAAGGTATTTAGACCTTTCAACAAAACACAGGGTCATGCAAGAAAAGGTCAACATTAAGCACTTCTCGCGTTTGACAGTCAGTAGATTACTTCCATAAAACCATTTTGCAAAAAATAGATAAGGAAATGAAAGGCCAATTTGGAGTGCAGCTCTTATGCT
>WGNN01000113.1 GCA_016124515.1 bacterium | reverse complement strand
TCACAGGTTTGCCCGATAAACAGAGGTTAACAGCCATAACTTTAAACTCTCTGTCGTAATGTCTTCTTTCCTTTTTCATGGTACAGTTAGTTTGCTAATTAAAGCTTTTCTTGCTGTCCAGTCAAATGTACCAACTCCAGAATCAAATCGAGCGTAACGAAATTATTGGCCTTTTCTTGCTGACACTAAATAGTGTTACAAGCTCAAAAACTATCTTTGCGCCTTTATTTTTAAAAGCTACGTCTAAATCATTGAATTAGAGACAGAATGAAAGATTTTGTAATGTACTTGGTACCTGCACTTGGTATTGTAGGCTTGTTGGTAATGGCTGTAAAGTCGGCCTGGGTGAGCAAACAAGATGCAGGCGACGCCAACATGAAGGAGTTGGCCGGCCATATTGCCAGTGGAGCAATGGCATTTTTGAAAGCTGAATGGCGCGTACTGGCCTTTTATGCAGTTATTGCCGCTATTCTTTTGGGCTGGTCGGGAAGTCTAGAAAATGCAAACTCGCATTGGGTAATAGCAATTGCATTTCTAATTGGTGCTGTTTTTTCGGCCTTGGCGGGTTATTTTGGAATGAACATAGCCACCAAAGCCAATGTGCGCACCACACAGGCTGCACGAACAAGCTTGGCTAAAGCGCTTAAAGTATCTTTTACCGGTGGAACCGTAATGGGCCTTGGTGTTGCCGGTTTGGCAGTGCTTGGTCTTGGCGGACTATTTATTGTTTTTTACCAATGGTTCGCATCGGGTCATTCTGCCAATAGTCACGAAATGGAACGCGCACTTGAAGTATTGGCCGGTTTCTCATTGGGTGCTGAGTCAATTGCTCTTTTTGCCCGTGTGGGCGGCGGCATTTATACCAAAGCTGCCGACGTAGGTGCCGATCTGGTTGGTAAAGTTGAAGCCGGAATTCCTGAAGATGACCCCAGAAACCCTGCAACCATTGCCGATAACGTGGGCGATAACGTAGGTGATGTGGCAGGTATGGGTGCCGATTTGTTCGGTTCTTATGTGGCTACAATACTGGCTACCATGGTGTTGGGTCGTGAGGTTATTGCCAATGGCGATAATTTCAGTGGCATGTCGCCCATTTTGCTGCCCATGCTTATTGCCGGCCTCGGAATCATATTCTCAATAATAGGAACCTTTTTTGTGAGTATAAAGGGCGAAAACGACAGCGTACAAAAAGCGCTGAACCTGGGCAACTGGGGATCTATGGTTTTGGTAGCCATTTCGTCTTATTTTATCGTAAACTGGATGTTGCCTGAAACCTTGCTTTTCCAAAGAGGAAGTGTAGAATTTGCCTTTACCCGAATGGATGTGTTTGGCTCCATCATGGTAGGTCTTGTGGTAGGCGCCATTATGAGTATCATCACCGAGTTTTATACCGCTATGGGCAAACGCCCCGTAATGTCAATTGTAAGACAATCTTCAACCGGACACGCTACCAATATTATTGGTGGTTTGTCAATTGGTATGGAATCAACCGTGGTGCCCATTATTGTGTTGGCAGCGGGTATTTATGGCTCGTTTTACTTTGCCGGCCTTTATGGTGTAGCCATTGCGGCTGCCGGTATGATGGCCACCACCGCCATGCAATTGGCTATTGATGCCTTTGGACCTATTGCCGACAATGCAGGTGGTATAGCCGAAATGAGCGGTTTGCCCGAAGAAGTACGCGGACGCACCGACAACCTTGATGCAGTGGGTAACACCACCGCCGCCACCGGTAAAGGTTTTGCCATTGCATCGGCTGCTCTTACTGCATTGGCCCTGTTTGCGGCTTATGTTGGTTTGGCAGGTATTGATGGAATTGACATCTACAAAGCCAACGTGTTGGCCATGTTGTTTGTGGGCGCCATGATTCCCTTCATCTTCTCATCGCTGGCAATTGCCGCGGTAGGTAGAGCTGCTATGGCTATGGTAAAAGAAGTAAGACGACAGTTTAAAGAAATTCCGGGTATTATGGAAGGAACCGGTAAGCCGGAATACGAAAAATGCGTGGACATTTCTACGCAAGCTTCCATTAGAGAAATGATTGCCCCCGGCGCATTGGCCCTTATCATACCTGCCGTTGTAGGCTTTTGGTTTGGTCCGGAAGCTTTGGGTGGTCTTTTGGCAGGTATTACCGTATCAGGCGTGTTGATGGGAATTTTCCAAAACAACGCCGGTGGTGCTTGGGACAATGCTAAAAAATCATTTGAAAAAGGAGTTGAAATTGACGGACAAACCTGGTACAAACACAAGGAAGACCGTCCGTCACCACCACACCAAGCGGCTGTAACAGGCGATACCGTAGGTGACCCGTTCAAAGACACATCAGGACCATCGATGAACATTTTGATAAAACTCACCTCTATTGTGGCACTTATTATAGCTCCGCATTTACCTAAAAAAGATACCCCACCTGCACCTATGCACAATCACAACATGGATCATAGTGAAGTGATTAATGATGAGCAAGTGGTACAGGCTATCAATGAAGAAACTACCGAGTTTTATACCAAATACGGCAAGTAAGCTTTAAAAAGTCATAAAGTAAAAATCCCCGCTTCTTAAATGAGGCGGGGATTTTTTTTATCCATGGATTTAATCGCACGTCAACTCAAAATCCTGCTGTAAAAAGTGATTGCGCTAGCACAAGTTTTTTAAATCATTGTAAACTTTATGTCCACCTCAACCGCAATCATACATGTAGGTATAACAAATGCAATCAACGCATTCTATCCAAATTATCTGGCACCAAGCGGTTATTACTGTCAATTTGCCCCTGAAAAATAGCATTTATTTAAGCAGAAAAGTACTTTTAAGGGATTTTCAAGAACCCATGACAACTTGCCTTTTGTACTTCAGACAACTTTGTGACATTGGTCAGCCTTGCAACCGAAAAGATGTGCCTTAATTTGCAGCGATGTTTAAAAAGTTGGCCATATTGCTTCTGGTGCTTATGCAAGCCCAATGGCTTGTTGCTCACGGTGTTGACGGCTGTATGGGCAATATGCAACTGGGCTTGAACCAACTACAGGGCAATACCAATTTTTTTTCCATAAATACGCTGTTGGTGCGCGACCAATGGTCGTCAATAGATTTTTGGGGTAGTCCAAGCATTACACACAACAATACTTTTATCACCCAAATAAACGCCAAATTCTTTCTCAAGGAAAAGTTGGCCATCAGGTTCAATACCGCCTATTTGCGCAACCACGAAATGGGTTTTGACACCGATTATAGTGTGCGTGGCATGGCTGACAGCAAATTGATGCTCGAGTATTTTGTATTCAACCGGAAAAATGAGCACAACAGCAGTTTTCTGAGCTTTGCCACCGGTGTGGAATTGCCCACCGGCACGCAAAACCAATTGCTGCTTCAAAATTTTTCCCCGGGTAGCGGAAGTTATGATATTCCTTTGGCTGTCAATTATTTATATTCTAAAAATTTTAGCGGAATAAAACTTCAGGCATTCTACCAAATAAACAACCACTCAAAAGCCATTGTGCAGTACGGCGACAATTATGCGGCTTCCATGAGTTTTTTTAAAATGCTTGGCAAGAAAAATTGGCACCTTGTTCCGCAGGCAGGCTTTAGCTTTATTGGCTACAAAAACAGTGTTTCTATTTATAAAAACAAGGTAATAGAAAATAATAATGCATTTGCAAGTCTAATGGCAAGTGCAGGGCTTACGCTGGAAAAGAAAAACTGGACCGCGGGCATTAATACCAACATAGGCTTGAAACAACACCAACTGTTTTTAATAGATAAAAGGCGCTTGTATTGGGTAAATCTCTCAATAACCCGTACCTTTTAAGAATTAACTGAAAACGCCCTTTTTATGAAATCCAACGTAGAAAAATCAGTATTCGGATCGGTTTTGTTCGGTTTGTTTATCGGCCTGCTGTTCAGCATACAGGCGGGTTGGTGGTATGGCTTTATTGCCGGTTTGTTTGCTGCACTGCTCTTTGGCATTTTCCTGTTGGTGTATTTTCGCTACAACCAAAGAAGCGAATAATTGCCTGCGGGCAATGCCCAAACAGATATGGATTACCTGATTATCGTTCTCACGGCTTTTGCCACCGCTATTCTTACGTTCTTTTCAGGCTTTGGCATGAGCACCATCCTTACTCCCGTATTTGCCTTGTTTTTCCCTGTGGGTCAAGCTATTGCGCTCACCAGCGTGGTCCATTTGGCCAATAATATTTTCAAAGTATTTTTGGTTGGCAAAAACGCCCAAATCAAGGTGTTTCTCACTTTTGGTATTCCCGGCATGCTCATGGCTTTTGCAGGGGCGTGGCTCTTGATACAAATTATTGATTTGCCTGCCTGGAAACAATATACCCTTGGCGACAGCGTACATGAAATTACTCCGGTTAAAATTACCATCAGCCTGTTGCTCATTTATTTTGCGCTCATGGATTTATTTCCATTTTTTTCGCGAATAAATATCACAGAAAAATGGCTGCCCATTGGTGGGGCACTCAGTGGTTTTTTTGGTGGTCTATCCGGTCATCAGGGTGCCTTGCGTTCAGCATTTCTCATCAAGGCCGGTCTTGGCAAAGAAGCCTTCATTGGCACGAGCGTGCTTATTGGTACCGCCATTGATTTGTCGCGGCTTTCGGTATATTATACCCGATTCAAAACCAGCGATATTGCGGACAACCTGCCCCTGGTAACCGCGGCTATTATGGCGGCCATTACAGGTGCCGTGGTGGGCAACCGCTTGTTGAAAAAAATAACAATCAACACCTTGCAGCGCCTAATTGCCTTCGGTTTGATTGCCATTTCGCTGGCACTGGGTTCGGGGCTTATTTAATCAAAATCCTCATCAATAATTTCCTGCACACGCCCTACTTCGCCTGTGGTGAGCTGCACTTTAATGCCATGTGGGTGTTGCGGCGATTTGGTTAATATGCGCGATACAATTCCTTCGGTAAGCTCGCCGGTTCTTTGGTGATGTTTCTGCACTATATTTACCAACTGATCTACCTTGATATTCTTTCTAAAACAACCATCGTTCATGCTATTCATTATTATTTATGATTCCCATCTTTTCCATCAAATAACTGGCGTTCAGATTTTTGCAAACGCCCTGCCGCAACTTGTAGTCAAAAACCAATTCGCCTGCCCGGTTTTCCACCTCAAATGAGCGGTTGAGCAATTTACCGGTATATTTTTCTTCGAGTACCGAGAGCGAAATATCATGACTTGCCACTATGGCACTTGTTTGCAGGCCAATGAGTTGCGCTATGAGAGCTGCCGAGCCCTTGTGCTTGTCGTTAGAGTTGGTACCACGCAAAATTTCATCGAGCAGCACAAAAATTTCGCGACCACTTTTTATCTCATCTATAATAAACTTCAATCTTTTCAATTCGGCATAAAAATAGGATTCGCTGTCTTGCAACGAATCGTTGATGCGCATGCTTGTAAAAACCGGAATGGGCTTGAATGAAAAATGTGTGGCACAAACCGGCAAACCCTGACGGGCCATAACCAAATTGATACCAACCGTGCGCAAAAAAGTACTTTTCCCGCTCATATTGGCACCACTCAACAATACCACTTGTCCTTTGGCTGACAATTGAAAATCGTTGCAAACGCGTTTGGTTTCGGATAAAAAAGTATGGCCCATATTTTGGGCATTTATTATATCGTCATCAACTTGCTGTGGCCAACAAAATTGTGGGTGGTTGAAGGCATAATTGGCAAGGCTATTATAACTTTCAATAGCTGCAATGGCCGAAATCCACTTTCCCATTTGTTCGCTGTATTGTTTTTTCCAGCTTTCTATTTTCAAACAATAGACAATGTCCCAAGCCAAAACCCCATTCAAGAGTACCGCAATCATTATATTTAGTCGCGCATCAAGCAGGCCAACCCATTTACCAAATTGATTGATTGCTTTGTTGCCTCCATCTGCATCGGTCTGAATCTGCTGCAATTCCTGCTGTACAAATTGTTCTTTTCCAATAATATTAAGCAGACGTGCGTATGCATCGAGCAAGTGTTGTTTTCGCGAAAGAGAGGCGTGAAAGGCATTTACCTTCTTTACATGCCGCCCCACAAGTCCCAGGTTAATAATAAAAGCCAATACCACCACATTGCCTGCAATTGCGCCTAATAACCATAACAACACGGCAAATGCCATAAGTGATGGAATAATATATCTGAGTGCTTTGAAACCCTTGTTGCCAATAAATTGGTAGTCAGAAACAAACCAGTTTTTCAATTGCGAGTAGCCATCATTTTCTTTGTGCAGTTGTCCGTTGGCCTGCAACTCTTGCCGCCAATCGGCTTTTAGCATCAGCTCTTTAATTATAGCTTGATTTTCGGCTACCGACAGCCTGTTGTTTTGGCAGAGCAATTGGGCCAAATAAGCTTGCGATTCGGCTACAGAACATCTGCAAAGCCGTTGGTAAAGCGAGTTTTTGCCAAACAAATCCAAATCGTAGGCATGCGCGTGATCGTGTGTAAGAAAATGATTGCCTGCCTGAAAAGCTCCATGATTGCCCGACAAGGCCTGTATTTCGTTCTCGTTTATTTGTAGCAGGTTTTCATTGAGTTTGGTTTGTGCCTTTATTTTCAGGTGCATTTTTACAAGCTTTATAAAAGCGACCAATAAAAGCAAACCAGCCAGGGCAAATACATAAACAGGCTTTTGATAAAACATGGCAAGCACCAATGCGACCAATAATAATGCGGCCAACAGCCTCAAAGCGGCAATTCGTCGGTTTGATTGTGCGAGCTTAAGTAATGCAGCCCGGTATTTGCCAATATTTGAATTGTAATACTCAGATGGATTAGTTCTCATCAAAAATCTTATCTATTTTTCGCTGCGCTCCCACGGTAATGCTGTGGTGCAGGTATTCTTCAATTTCGCCAAAATGCAGTTTAGTGGCTGTTTTCTCTATTTTTCCATTGTTGAGCACCGAAATTCTATCGCAAGTGGTGGTGAGGGTTTCAATAATGTGCGATGTAACAATAATGGTTTTGCCGCGCTCCTTGAGCTTTTTCATTATGATTTTTATTTTCTCATTGCTTTCAAGGTCCACGCCATTAAATGGCTCATCGAGCAGCATAACGGGTCTATCCAAACCAATAATACCCATCAGGGCCAGTTTTTTCTTCATACCGGTAGAGTACTCATCCACCAATTGGTCAAGGGGCAATTCAAACACTTCGTTCCAGGCCTCAATATCAAAATCCTTGTTGTTGAGTCTGAATATTTCCAGGTATTCGCTGCCTTTTATTTTGTTGTAAAAGAAGTTTTCGGCTTCGAGAAAACCAATTTGGGAGGCGCGCAACTTGCCCCCTTTATAGTTTATCTCGCCCGACATTTTTTCCTTAAAACCATAAATAGCATTGAGTAAGGTGGTTTTGCCGGCACCGTTCATACCTACAAGTCCGTTTATTCCTTCGTCTTGTACGTACATATCCAAATCGTGCAATACCTGCACTTTATTATAGCTTACATTCAGGTGTTTAATTTCCATTTTCGAAGTAGAGTGAAAGGTTTTTAATAGATTTCTTAAAATTGATAATGGCCATAACAATGGGTACAGGAAACAAAACCGGCAACAGAAAAAATGCGGTCATGAGCGACTGTATCGCAATGTTATTGTCAAATCGTTCCCCTTGTCGGTAGGCGGCATATTTAAATAATATGGCATTGGTACCCGCAAAAAACGATACCACTATCACATATAAAATAACCGGCCACAGCTCGGGGTGAAAGTAGAGGTCGAGCAACACCAAAGGCAGAATAAGCAAGTAAAAGATGAGTAGAAAACCTTTTATTTTTCTAAACAACAACCCTTTGGCGGAGCTGCTCATAGCAGTAAGCAGTTCTTTTGACTCGGCATGGAGGTAAAAAACTGCGGTATTGAGTGTAATAAAAAATATAATAACCGGCACCGCCCCCCTAAACACAGATAAGGCAAGTCCGGAAATAAAAAGTACGATTAAGGCAAGCCCATATTGTCTGAGTCCGCTGCGCCACTCAAAATATTCCTTTGGCAGAAAATTGCCCAAATTGATAAACCAATGGTCGATACTGATTTTTTTGCCCGGCATAAACGGTACCAAGGCACAAACAGCAAGCAAGGCAGCCAATAGATAATAATGGCCAAAAAGCAGAAACATGAGCATGACCGGCAGGCTAATGACCAAATAAAGAAAGCCATAAACCATAGCCGATTTTAGAGAAGCCAATTGAAGCAAATGGTGATCTTTGCGGCCCTGCTGAATAACAAAAGGGAACAAGGCAAATGATAGACCCAGCACACCGTTTCCATCAACAAATTGCAGCCACACAAAACGGAGAAAAAGTGAGAACAACACAAGAAGGAAAAATACTCTGAAAGGACCAAGCTCGCCAAGAAAGCGGTACCAGCGTTTGCTGTGCAGTTTCAGAAAAAAGAGGCTTTCCTTCATATAGTTGTCAAAACAGGTTTAAATGTAACCATTTGCAAAAAAACGACATTCCTCATTTCCTATTTTCCCACTGAAATCGAAAAAATACCAAACATCAAATAAAAGCAAGGCCAAAGCGGGCTTTGCAAAAAATGTACTTTTGCGCAATGCAACAAGCGGTTTTTATAGTAGGTTATTGGAACTCAGGCACTACCCTGTTGGTAGATGTCTTGCGCAAGCACCCCGATTTTGCTTTTAAACGGGCCAAATGGAAGCCAAATCTTGAAGATCGCACAATTGTTAAAATTCTACAAAAGTTTGATGCGGGCTTCATCAACCTCGAAAACTACTACGAAGAGATCAACCAAAACGGTTTTGCCAACTACCACGAACCGCATTTCAACGAAGCAGACAGGTTGCGTTTTGAGAAGATTTTCAACCGCAAATACGGTGTGGGCGAAAAGAAAACCCTATTGCTCAAAAACCCTTGGCTGTGGTTTATGCACCGGTTTATAGAGGCACATTTTACGCAGTGGAACATTAAAAAAATAGTGATTATACGCGATGGCGCCATGCAAACCGCCTCAAAAGGTTATTGGTTGCGCGCCGATGATCCGGAACGCATGCTGATAGCCCGCGCCAAATTTTGGGTTCGCTCTATGGAATATTATTTTGACCATTGGTACAAAGATGCCCACACACATACCATCCGCTACGAAAACCTTTGCTATGCACCACGCGAAACCCTGATGGAATTGTGTGAGTTTATGCAGGTTGATTTTGACAAAATAGCTGCGCACACCCCTGCCCTGCTCGAAAACCGCAAGGACAAATGGGAAGCCATAGACCGCAACCTTCGTTTTAGGGTAACCGACATTGTGGGCGAAATGCAACACAAGGTAGATGAATTGTTTCCGGTGAGGTGAGGTCATATACCATAACTGACCTATTTCAACCTTATTTCCATTTAACTAATCATCAATTCCTCTCAACTTAACGTTGAAAATCTTTTGTTTATGCATCAACTTGACTAGTTTTGACTATTCAACTTTTTGAAAATGGTTAATTACAGTGCTATCATCGTTGATGACGAAACTAAGGCAAGGTTAAATCTTGCGGGACTCATTGAAGGTTATTGTCCAGAAATCACCGTAACCCAAAGTTTTAGTGAAGGAAGTTTGGCATTAAAGCATCTTCTAAAAAACAAAGTAGATTTGGTTTTCCTTGATGTGCGGATGCCGCAAATATCCGGATTTGATTTGCTTAATAGTTTGAAGCGAAACGGTGAAAAAATAATTATAGTAAGTGGGTATCTCGAATATGGAATAGAGGCTGTAAGAGCCAATGCCTTTGATTATTTGCTGAAACCCGTTGCTATAAATGATCTGAGAAATCTCATATTGCGTCTGGAAAATAGCGAAATGAACCCAACTGAAATTCAAGGGGAGTCTGACGTGATAGCAACGACCAACAGCTTTAAGATTTCGGTACCTCACCGGTATGGAATAAAAGTAATAGACACTAGTAACATTGTTAGAATTGAGTCTGACAATTCATACAGCAACTTATTTATGACCAATGGGAACCGGCTAACCATCGCCAAAAGTCTCAAAGAATTTGAAACCGAACTGCACAACAAAGGCTTCTATAGGGTACACAACAAGCACATTATCAATCTGAAACACATGGATTCCTTCTCATTGATGGATGGTGGGTTTGTTACGTTAAATAATAATGAAAAAACACCCATTTCAAGACGACGCCTTCAGGATTTTAAAATTCTGATTAACAAAATGTTCAATAGAAATGAATGAGAAGGTAATAAAAAATCTTCTGGTTTTATTTTTCTCCTTCACACAATTATATGGTCAGGAAAGCTATGTAAAGATTGACTATGACCGCCATTTACCTAGTTTGTCGGTTTATGGAATTTGTCAGGGTGCTGACGGTGTTGTTTGGGTAGGCACCGAAAATGGTATCGCATACTTTCAAAACGGTTTTATGCACAAGGTACACAACCCTGCAATACCTTCTTTTATATTACGAATATATCCTTGTGTTGATCAGGGAGTCTATGCCGTTGGGAACAACCCAACAAAGATTATTAAAGTGTTTAAAAACGGAAGTGTAGAAGAAATGCCGTACGCTAAAATTTATAGGTTTACTGGTGCCCTTTGCACTTATAATAAGTTTGAAAAAGCTATATACTATTCTGACTGGACACATATATACCGTTCAACAGACGAAACATACGATACTGTATGTGCCATAAACGGAAATGGACTCATTTCACTGGAAACTACTCGATTTGGCAAAAACATTGCAAATTTCGACAATAGATTATTGCAAATAAAAGACAAAAAATTAATTCCAATACATCATTTTCCCGCAGCATCAACTTGTGAGTCAGGACATGATGTTTTTACCAGTTTTTGGACAAATGGCCTTTTCCACATTCGCAACGATTCACTTATATCTACAATAAGTTGGCAAAATTCCCATGACATACAACCGATGCATGCGACCTGTGTTGGCAATAAAACTTGGTTTGTTGGTCTTAAGTCGGGTTTGTTTTGCTTAGAGAACAACGTAGTTGACAATATTGCAGACCACTTTGGACTTAGCCACCTGCAATTTACCTATATCTTCAACGACAAAAAAAATAATTTATGGTGCGCAACCAATGGACAAGGAATAATCATAATTCCGAACTACAAATACCTGAAAAACATAACACAACAAAATGGTTTAAGTGACAATTTCATCTCCCATATTTTTCCTTGTACGCGCGATACCACCATAATTTGTACACAGCAAAAAATGTACAAAATAATTAAACGGAAAAATGCGATTGAAATGCATCAACCTCAAATTGATGGAAGGCTCCAATCAAATAGCGACATTTATGCCCTATCTATATTTAAACGCAAACTCTTATTTGGATTATCTAAGGGTAATCACAATTTTTTAACACCTACCAGTGATGGATATGCCCTTGCGGCAACTTGTATATATTGCGATAGTGTGAACACCATATTGGCGGGATTCAGTTATCTTGGATATATCAAAAACGAGCAGATAACATCATCTAATGAACAAAAAACAATACCAGTTACAAGAATTCCATGTGGAAATTCTGGAAGAATTACGTCCATAATAAAAGTAGATTCAGGCTATCTTTATTGCGGAGATGGAAAAATAAGCTTACTACACAACGATTTATCAGGCTGTACCACCCTTCCATGTTCGCACGAACTGGGTGGATATTTTTTAGGCTTGGCTCAAAACAGTCAAAACCAAGTTTTCACGCTTACTCGAAAAGCCCTGTATGCATTGAAAGCAAATCAATGGCATCCTATATTGAACTACGAAGAAGCAGGTGGTCAAATATTTACAGATTTCCAGCTAGATCCTTTTGGACATATCTGGATTAGTACTGAAAACGGATTATTATTTCTTGCTGACAACTCAATTTCCAGAATTACCACATTCAATGGACTTCCATCCAATAACATCCACACACTTGAAATAAATAAACTCGACAGCAGCTTATGGATTGGTACCGCAGCTGGTTTGTCCGTACTTAAACTGGCAGAGTCACCCTTGGGTACAAAATTTGAGCATCAACTAATTTTTAAGCAACTAATAATTTTAGGAAATAACAAAAAGTATTCTCAGGCAACCACCCTACCCCACTCTGAAAACAGTTTAAGCATCGAATTTGAACTTCAAGGATATGAGGGCTTGGCAGTGCCAGACTATAGGTTTCGCCTGAATCAGTTAAACGCAACGTGGACTCAAAGTCAAAAATCAACGGTAGAGTTATTATCCTTATCATCAGGCTATCACCAATTTGAAATTCAAGCACGCATACCTGGCTATACATGGTCAGATTCAAGTATAGTGGCATTTAATATAGCCCCACCATGGTGGAAACTTTGGGAAACCTACCTTTTATCAACAGCACTGGCTTTAATAGTAACTATTATATTATACAAAATCAGAGTGAATTCATTAAAAAACGAAGAACGTAAGAAAAGGAATTTACTTATTAAAATCAATGAATTGGAATTGAGAGCTCTCAGTGCCAATATGAATCCACACTTTATTTTCAATGCGCTCAATTCTGTTCAATATTTTATTTTACCACTTAAAAACCGAGCAGCAACCGATTTTATAGCCAACCTTTCTAAACTCATAAGACTTAATATGGAAGCGGTAGGAAAAAAATTGGTGAATCTGAAAGGTGAACTTGAGCGCATACACTTGTATGTAGAATTGGAAAAAGAAAGAATTGACAGACCCCTGTTATTTGATAAAAACATAAATACAATCGACGAGCTTACTTCGATTTGGTTACCTTCTATGATTATTCAACCTGCCATAGAAAACTCAATTTGGCATGGAATAATGCCATCGAATAGAGATGGAATAATTAAAATGGACATCATACAAAACACACAGGGATTTCTTGAAATAAAAATCACAGACAATGGCATTGGTCTTAAAAAATCAATGCACCAAAAAAACAATGGACACAACTCTGTAGCCATTAACCTCACCAAACAAAGACTTACATTGCAACATCCAACGAATTCATATTCTATATATGAAATATATGACAATAATGGAGTCTCTATTGGTACGCAAGTGCATATTGTTATCAAGGTCAAGTAGAGCATGTATTAACTACCAAATTCCATCGCATTTCTACCAAATTCAAAAAAATCACAACCGAATTCAAATAGTCCCTTTTCAAAATTGGCCTTTGTCCCCTACTTCGTAGCAGAAATAATTAATCAAGGCGGTTCCGAAAAGCCTTTCACAGAGTAGGAGTTGAAAAATAAATTCAAAACAAGATGAGAAATCTATTATCATTTATTATTATTTTTTGCTTGGCCTTCACAACAGCAAAAGCAGACAACGTAATCATTAATTTTGCAGGTAGTGCATGTGACCAATTTCCTTGCGTCATAAGTTTTAATATTGCCGGTCAGATGCTGAATGTCATTAATGGTGATAAACATAATGACTATACGGTCCCTGGAATACCAAGCTCAATAACTTGGTACCCAAACTCCGGACCCAGTGTTGAAGTCGTTGAAATTCCAATCGGGACAATATCAGGACAAAAAGTGCTTTGCTGCAACTGTACGCCTTATGTTATAAGAATAGAATATGAACCCGGTTACGAAGTTGGTACAGGAGAAATTACCATATATATTGATATTGCTGAAAACGTAATATGTGACGGATGCCCTGATGCACCAAGCGACCCGGGTGACTTTGAAGTTCAACCCGGATAGTTTACCCCTATAGTGATCACCATAACTCGCCATAAAGCTTTGTATCTTCAATAGATAAATAATGTGATTATCTATCAATGGGACTTCATTGGTAAATGAAACCATTAAAAAGTCGATCACAACTTTCAATTTAAGATATTACCATAATTGGCAAATTTGGAAAAGTTGACATTCTAACCACAACCGTGACACTTTTCACACACAAGTGCTCATGCAAATCCCACATTAAACAAAAAGGCCAGCTCTGAGAGCTGGTCTTTTGCTTATTACAAATTTGCTTTATCAAATTTCGCGGTTCATGTCCCAAGCTTCCAATATGTCGGCCACTTTGCGTACAAACATGCCACCAAGGGCGCCGTCCACAATTCGGTGGTCGTAAGAGTGCGACAAGTACATTTTGTATCTGATGCCAATAACGTCACCTTCGGGAGTTTCAATTACCGCTGGCTTCTTTTGTATGGCACCGGTAGCCATTATAGCTACTTGTGGTTGGTTTATTACCGGCGTTCCCATCACGTTGCCGAAGGTTCCCACATTGGTTACGGTATAGGTTCCACCCTGAATTTCATCAGGTTGCAATTTGTTGTTGCGGGCACGGTTGGCCAAGTCATTTACCTTCTTGGTCAGGCCAATCAGGCTCAGGTCATCGGCATTTTTAATAACGGGAACTATGAGGTTGCCGCTGGGCAATGCCGCCGCCATACCTATGTTTATGTTCTTGCGTTTTACTATCTTCAGGTCGGGAGTTACCGATACATTTACACCGGGCAACTCTTTGATGGCCTGAACAATGGCTTCAATAAATATAGGAGTAAAGGTGAGCTTTTCGCCATAGCGTTGCTCCACTTGTTTTTTCATTTTGTTGCGCCAGTTCCAGATTTTGGTCACATCGGCTTCTACAAAACTTGTTACGTGCGGCGACACGTGTTTGCTCATGACCATGTGGTCGGCAATAAGGCGACGCATACGGTCCATTTCCACAATTTCGTCGCCGGGATATACAGGCACATCCACTTTGAATTGCGGTGAGGCAACTGCGCCCCCCGCTTTGGCAGGCTGGGCAGTGGCTTGTGCAGCAGGCTGAGCAGCAATGGCTGGTGCGGCAGTTCTGTTTTTCACGTAAGCCAAAATATCTTTTTTGGTCACACGGCCTTCGTTTCCGGTGCCGGCTACCAATTCAAGCTCGTTCATGGCAATGCCTTCTTCGCGGGCAATATTGAGCACCAATGGCGAGTAGAATCTTCCTGAAGCAGGCTTTTCAAGAGTGGCCAGTGCTGAAGTTTCAGCAGCGGGTTGCGCCCCTTCTTTAACCGCTTCGGGCACAGGCACTTCGGCAGCTTCTTTGGCACCATCGTCATCGCTTGCCACAGGAGCGGCAGCCACGTTTGCTTCGGTGCTGATAATGGCTACTGCCTTGCCGACAGCTACAACATCACCTTCGTTAAATAAAATTTTCTCTATAACACCATCTACCGGTGAAGGAACTTCAGAGTCAACTTTATCGGTGGCAATTTCCAGGATGGCTTCATCCACTTCCACGGTATCACCGGGTTGTTTGAGCCACTTCAAAATAGTTGCTTCTGCAATACTTTCGCCCATTTTGGGCATTATGAGTTCAAATTTATTGGCCATATTCTGAGTTTTGTTTCAGGCTAAAAGCGGTGCAAAGGTAACGACTTAGCTGTTGATAATTTGAAGATTTGAAAATTTGCTAATGTGCTGATGTGTTGATTTGCTGATTGGGGGAATTGCTTGTTCGCTTTGCGCGATCGTACATCGCGTATCACTTTTCAACTATCACATATCATTTATCACATATCACTTATAACCAATACTTTCCTGAGTGCATGTGGGCACTCGGCTGGAGCCGAGCGCCAATTCCTTGTTTATTGGCGAGCAGCCTTTGAACCCGCCC